>DASUHM010000075.1 GCA_036273515.1 Gaiellales bacterium | reverse complement strand
GGGCTGAGCTCGTGCCGCCGCACATGTGTCCCTTGACACGAGCGCCCGCGAGGAGGATCGTTACCCCATGGTGGGGGAGGTGGACAGGTCGGGTGGGCCTGCCGACGTGCTCGTCGCCCACGAGCTGTGCAAGTCCTACGGTGCGAGACATGCACTGCAAGGCTTGACCTTCTCGTTGAAGGCAGGCCGGATCCTGGGGTTCCTGGGTCCCAACGGCGCCGGCAAGACGACGTCGATACGGATCCTCACGACGATGCTGGAGCCCGAGTCCGGCCATTTCGTGGTCGACGGGATCACGTCGGATCGTCCGTCGATGATCCGGCGGCGGATCGGCGTCCTGCCGGAGAATCTCGGGTTCCCGAAGCACATGACCGGCCTGGAGTACCTGATCTTCTTCGGCCAGTTGAACGGGTGGGCGACCGCCGACGCAAAGGCCCAGGCGATCAGGCTGCTCGACGACGTCGGCATGCAGCGCCGTGGCGGGTCGCTGATCGGCACCTATAGCCACGGAATGCGACAGCGGATCGGGATCGCGCGCGCCCTTGTCAACGACCCCGTCGTCGTCTTCCTCGATGAGCCGACCCTCGGGCTCGACCCTCTCGGTCAAGAGGAGCTGCTCGATCTCATCCAGCGCATCGCCCGGGAGCGCAAGACGGGAATCGTGCTGTGCAGCCATCTCCTGTCCGAGATCGAGAACGTCTGCGATGACGTCATCATCCTGAACGACGGTCGGATCGTGGCCCAGGGGACGGTGGCCGAGGTGATCGGCGGCGACCAGACTTCCGCGCGGCAGGGGACTGCGCTGCGGGTGCACGTCCCGCGCGACGCCGTTGCACGGGCGGCGGAGGCGGTGGAGGCGGCCCTGCCCGGGCAGGTGAGGATCGAGGTGATCGGCGAGGCGGACGGCGGCTGGTTACGCATCGAGCTCGTCGACCCGGTCGCCGACGAGGACTCCCGGGCCCGGCTGATCAACAACGACATCCTCGGCGCCATCATCCGGATCGACGTCCCCGTGCTCCGGTTCGAGGTCGAGGGCGGGCGCCTGCAGGACGTCTTCCTGAACCTCACCGGGAGCACGATCGGATGAGCGACGCCACCGGCGTCATGGGCTCAGGGGCGCCGGTGCCGCGACGCGGCGCCGTGTCCTCGGGCCGCCTGTGGATGGTCTGGTGGCGGGTGTTCGTCCGCGAGCTCTCGGACCTCTGGGTCGGCGGCAAGGCCCTGTACCTCATCCTCGCCTACGCCGTCTACCTCGGGTTCAAGTCGTGGAGCCAGGTCAGGACGAGCCAGTCGAACCTGATCCCGCCGAAGGAGATGGTGTTCGCGACGTTGCAGGTCGTCTACTACACCGGCGGACTGATCGGCATGATCGTCGGCGCCGACAGCATCAGCGGCGAGCGCGAGCGCGGCACGCTCGAGGCCCTGCTGCTGACGCCCGCCCATCGCGTCCAGTTCGTCCTGGGCAAGTTCCTCGCGGCGCTCTCCCCGTGGCCGGTGGTGCTGCTCATCTCCGTGCCGTTTCTCCATGTCCTCGCCCAGGGCAACCCGGTGTTCCGTCACTCGCTGTACTGGGGCGGCATCGTCGGCACCCTGCTCGTGATCGGGTTCACCGGCACCGGGATGCTCGTGAGCTTCTGGTCGAACTCGAACCGCGTCAGCCTGTTCGTGAGCCTGGGGATCTACCTCGTCATCCTGCTCCCGACGACCTGGGCCGGCCGGGCCGTCCGTGGAGACCTCGCGAAGACCGTTCAGAGGCTCAACCCGCTCGAGGGCGCCAACGAGATGCTCGAGAAGATCCTCGTCAACAACCGCTCGATCTCGAGCTATGAGCTCTGGCTGCGGACGTCCGAGGTGTTCGCCCTCGTCGTCGTTGCCGTGCTGTTTCTCTATGCCGCGTCGCACCTCCGCATCGAGGCGAGACAGCGATGACGAGCGTCGATGCCGGTACGCGCGGCGAGGCCCCTGTGGTCGCCGAGACGTGGAAGCCGGCGCTGCCGGCGTGGAGGGTCGTCCTCTCTCGAGAGCTGGCCGAGCTCTGGGTCGGCGGCAAGGGGCTCTACCTCATTCTCGCGTTCAGCGTCCTGCTCGGCATCGAGACGTTCGTTCTCGCGACGAATGCCGAGCTGAACCTGTTCACCCCGCGGGACATGGTGTACGAGATCACCAAGATCGCCATCCAGGTGGCCATGCTCATCGGGCTGATCATCGGGGCGGACAGCATCAGCGGCGAGCGGGAGCGGCGAACGCTCGAGGCGTTCCTGCTCACCCCGGCGAGCCGAAGCCAGTTCGTGCTCGGCAAGTTCCTCGCCGGTCTCACCGCGTGGCCGGTCGCACTGGTGCTCACGATTCCCTTCATGGTGCGGCTCTCGCAAGGCGGCGGCGCGATTCCCCGAGCCGCCCTGGGAGGCTTCCTCGTGGGCGTCCTCCTCATCCCCGCGTTCGTCGCGATCGGCATCTTCGTGAGCTTCTGGTGCAGCTCGAACAAGACCAGCTACTTCATCAGCCTGGGCATCTTCCTCGTGTTTGTCCTCCAGGACAGGCAGTGGTTGAACCCGATCCCGGTCGGATTCGACTTCCTGGACAAGCTGGTCGTCGGTCACGCGGATGGCGTGGTCGTCGAGGGCGGCGAGGGGCTGACCCCTCTGCCGGTCGGCGAGATCTGGGGATCGCTCGTGGCGCCGCTCGTGTTCACCCTGATCACGCTCGCCATCGTGTTCTTCTACGTGGGCCGCAACCTGACCCTCGAGGTACGTATGAAGAGCCGGGTCGTCGCGCGGATCGCCCGGTTCGGCGGGTTGACGGCGATGGCGGTCGTCACGGTCCTGGCGAGCTCCCCGGTGGCCTCCGCCGACGTGCCATCCACGGGCGGCGACCTCAAGATGGCGATCAGCAGGGATCACAAGGTGGGGAGGGCGGGCGACTCCGTCGAGTTCAAGACCGTGCTCACGAACACCGGCACGAAGCCGACCGCGCCGTTGATCGTCGCCATGAACATCATCAATCTGAGCAAGTCGGGCGACGTCGTCGATCCGGAGGATTGGTCACCCGAACGCACCCAGTACGTCGACGGGCTCGATCCAGGGAAGTCGGTCACGCTGCCCTGGACCGTCGACGCCGTGCTCGACGGCAACTACATGGTCTATCTCGTGGGGGTTCCCCAACCGGCCGGTCCTGGCGCGTCCAGCCAGGTCGTCACGAGTCCCGGACTCCACCTCACCATCGGTGCGTTCTCGAACCTCAATCCGTCGGGCGTGCTCCCGTACACGATCGGCGTGCCGCTCGCCGTCCTGGTGGTCACCGTGCTCATGCTCATGCTCCGGCGCCGCCGGGTGAACGCGGGCGGTGCGGATGCGGAATCAACGGCGACGTCCTGATCGCGCCGGGCCGCCCAGCCTACGACGCGAGGTCGAACGCGGCCTTGGCGATGATCGCAAGGCCGATCACCGCGAGCACCACCACGCTGATCGTCCGTGAGTGAACGGTCAGCCACCGCCGGAACGAGGTCAGCGCCGTTGCGGCTCGTTCGGGAGCGACGAGCGCAAGGACGATCGGAGCCATGATGGTGACGATGGACGCCGCCCCGTAGACGGCGAGCGCGACGATCTTGTCCACCGTGCCCACGTGCGCCTTGAGGGTCTCGAGCGCCGCCACGATCGTGATCGAGTAGGTCAGCATGAACGCGCCGGCGGCGAACGCGACCGCCCAGTGGCGCCCGACCAGCCGCGTCAGCCACCCGGGGATCGGATCCTTCGGGGTCTGCGCGGCCGGACGCCGATGCACGACGATCGCCGCCGCGACCAGCGCGACGCCGATCACGAGCTCTGCGATCGATGCGGCCCGAGAGGGTGTCGTCTGCGAGCGCTGGAAGTCGAACGCCGGGAACAGCACCAGCACGACCCCGAACAGCGCGATCGTCGCCACCCATCCGACGACGAACGCGACACCGCGCCGGACGCCGGAGGTGATCTCCAGGATGACGAGGACCGCCAGCACCGATGTCGGGCTCGACACCGCCACCGCCAGGCCCAACAACACCACAGACACGATCAGGGTCTGCACGCGCCACCCTCCACGCCGAAGACGATACCGTCGCGGACAGCCGCGCCGGCCAGGCCTGGTTGCAACTGGCACATGGGGGGCGTACAGTCGGGGCCGTCACCGGCGAAGTGCGAGGGAGGCGGCAGGTGCGGCGGTGGATCGCGTTGCTGGTTGTGGCGACGGTCGCGGCGTTCGCCGCGCCGTCGGGGGCTGCGGTGCGCGTGGTCTTGCGCACGCCGCGGCCGATCTGGGAGTTCGCCACGGCCGGCGATCGGATCGCGTGGATCCAGGTCGGCGCCTGCCGTCGCGGCTACAGCGTGTTCCGGGTGAACCTTCGCACCGGCCACCGGGCTCGGTTGACCTCATGCTTCGCACCGGTGAACGCTCCGCTGGAGTTCGCCTTGGCCGGCGTTCGGACGATGTGGTCTCAGACCTTCGGATACCGGCACGTGACCGTCTCCACGGTGCTGTCGGCGTCGCGCCTCGGCGACAAGCAGGTGGTGGCGACCTTCCGCGCGCGCGGGTGCGGCAGCGACGGCTGCAACCAGGGCGTGTCCGGGCTGAAGACGCTGGACGGCCTGGCGTCAGGCGGAAACCGGCTCTTCTACGGCGTCCTGGATATCGCCGCGGGAACGACCTGTTCGAACGGCATCTGCGACCAGATCTACACCGGCGGGAGGGTACGGCGACTCACACGGATGGGGCCCGTCACGGTTCCCGGTGCGCCGGCCCCGGCCATGTTCGCCGCCCGGGGGCGCCGGCTCGCGGACGTCCCACTGATCCTGGGTACCAGCAGCTTCCAGCTCTCCCACTCGATCGACATCCTGGACGCAGTCACCGGGGCGCCCATCGCCACCGTCACGGTCCCGGATGACATCCTCGAGATCGCGCTCTCGCAGTCGGTCCTCGGCGTCCTCACCCTGACGTCCGGAGGCGCGTACGAGATCCATCGGTACACGTCCACCGGGAGGTTGCTGGGGACGACGACGCTCACTCCCACACTCAACTACAGCGGTCTCGTCGCCACCGGCACAAAGCTTCTCTTCCGGACGAAACACCAGCTCTTCATGCTGAACGCCGTCACCGGCGTGTACCGCCGCATCTACCTCGACGGACACACCGTCTACGGCCCCGCGGTTGCCCACAAGCACGTCCTGTGGACCGGCCTCTGGTCACCCCTGGCAGAGCGGACCATCCTCGGAATGCCCTTGCCTCTACGTCCGTAGCGGCGCCCGTTCAGCTGCGCCGGCCGGCTCGATGTTGGCGTTGAGCCGGAACAGGTTCGTCGGGTCGTAGCGGGCCTTGATGCTGCGGAGGCGCTGGTACTTCGAGCTGCCGTATGCCTGCTCCGGGAACTCGCCGCCGGTGTCGGCCTGCTCGTTGACGTAGTTGGAGTCCATGGACAGCGCGGCCAGCCGGCCGCCGTGACGCCTGCCCCACTCCAGGCAGCGGGCGTCGTCGGCGGGGTCGTCCCAGATCGGCTCGACGAGCCAGTAGAAGCCCGCCACTCGGCCCGAGTAGGCGGTGGCGTCCTCGTCGACGTCTGCGACCGCTCCGCCGAGCTGCGGGACGTAGACCTCGGAGTGGTCGCTCGGCCCCTCGGCCACCGCCTCGGCGATGCAGTCCACCAGGTCGGCGTCGAGGTGGCGGACGAATCCGCCCTTGGCGTAGTAGCGCCGGCCCCAGGCGGAGTGGTGGTCGTTCCGCCTCTGGAGGTCGAGGAACGAGACCGGGCCGTGTCCGCCGGCCGCCGAGGAGGTCAGCCGTCCGAACGGCGCGAGCCCGGCGTCGGCGCGTGAGGGCGCGCCCGCCCAGAACGCGGTCAGGGCAACGCCGAGCCGTGTCGCCGAGAACGAGATCGTGAGCTCCCGCGGCGCGCCGACGGCGAGCTCGGCCGCCCCCAGCATCGCGTCGTGGATGTCGGCGAGCGGATAGGCCCACTTGCCGGCCGAGACCGGCTGGACCGCACGCGCCCGGAACTCGAATGCGACCACGACGCCGAAATTGCCGCCGCCGCCGCACAGCGCCCAGAACAGGTCGGGCTCGCTCTCCACGCACGCCCGCCGAAGCGCGCCGTCGGCAGTCACGATGTCGACCGCGACGAGCGAATCGATCGTCAAGCCGTGCAGCCGGCTCAGCCACCCCATCCCGCCGCCCAGGGTGAGTCCGCCGATGCCGGTATGCGACACGACGCCGGCCGGAACGGCGAGGCCATGTGGCAGGGCAGCCTGGTCGACGTCGCCGAGCCGCGCTCCGCCGCCCACGACGCAGCGCCCGGTCGCCGGATCGATCGAGACCGAGTTCATCGCCGAGAGATCCAGCACCACCCCGCCATCGCACGTCGAGTGGCCGGGAAAGCTGTGGCCGCCGCAGCGCACGCTCAGCAGGGCGTCGGACTCCGCGGCCGCGCGGACGACGGCCGCAACCTCATCCGCCGTCGTCGGGCGCACGATCGCGGCCGGGTGGCGATCGACCACGGCGTTCCAGATCCGCCGCCGGCGATCGAATTCGGCCGACCCGGGCACGACGAGGCCGCCGCGGAGATCGGCGGCGGTCAGCAGTTCGACGACGTCAATTGCCATTGCCGGGCGACTCTAGCCCCCACCACGCCGATGGCGAGATGGGGACGCCCGAGTAGTCCGCCTCGAGCGTGGGGCGCAGCTCGGCGCCGGTGTCGCGCTCAATGCACTGGACGCCGCCCTCGAGGCGACGCGGTAGCCAAAGGGCTCGCGGTGAGCCGGCCTACTTCCGGACCCCGAACCGCAGGATGGTGGCGTCGCGCGACCGCCTGCTGTCGATCGGCTCCAGGTCGACCCGGGCGAGGCCCGGGGGCGAGAAGCGGATGCCGTCGCCGAGCACCACGGGCACGACGTACACCAGGATCTCGTCGACCAGCCCGCGCCCCAGAGCCTGGCCGGCCACGTCGGCGCCGAGGATCTCGAGATTCTTGTCGCCGGCGGCGTCCAGCGCCGTGGCCACCGCGTCGCCGATGTCGCCGCTCAGGATCGTCACGTCCGGGTTGGGCGGATCGAGCGGTCTGTGAGTGAGGAGGAAGAACGGGCCGGCGAAGGGGTAGTCGGTGGTGCCGGGCTCTTCGGCCTCCATCTCGTCTCCGACCTCCCAGGTGCGCCGGCCGATGAGCATGGCACCGGTGGCCGCCGCGATCTCCGCCATGTCCTCGGGCGCGACGAATTCGCCGAGCCGGCGACCGCCGCCGCCCCAGTCCATGTCGTGGCCGGGACCGGCGATGAAGCCGTCCAGCGACATCGACCTGTTCACGACGACCTTGCCGGTTCCCATACCCGGCCCATTCTTGCACCCGGCCGCTCAGTCGCGCAGGTACGCGAGCACCGCCAGCACGCGCCGGTGGTTCGAGTCGGAGGCCGGCAGCCCGAGCTTGCCGAAGATGTTTCGTACGTGCTTCTCGACCGCGCCGTCGGTGACCACCAGCGAGCGGGCGATATGGGCGTTCGACCGGCCCTCCGCCATCAGCCCGAGCACCTCCCGCTCGCGCGGGGTGAGCGTCTCCAGCGGGTCGTCGCGCCGTCGCCGGGCCAGCAGCTGCGCCACGACCTCCGGATCGAGCACCGTCCCCCCGGCCGCGACCCGGCGCAGCGCATCGACGAAGTCCCCCACGTCGGCCACCCGGTCCTTGAGCAGGTAGCCGACGCCGTCCGCGCCCGACTCGAGCAGCTCGCCCGCGTAGCGCTCCTCCACGTACTGGGACAGGATTACGACCGGCAGACCCGGCACGAGGCGGCGCGCCTCGAGCGCCGCCCGCAGGCCCTCGTCGCGATGGGTCGGCGGCATCCGCACGTCGACCACGCACACGTCGGGCCGGTGGCGGTCGACCGCCTCCACCAGACCCGGGCCGTCGCCCACCTGCGCCACCACCTCGAACCCGGAGTCACCCAGGAGCCGCACCAGCCCCTGGCGCAGCAGCCCGGAGTCCTCGGCGATCACGACGCGCACGGGATCTCCGCTCGCAGGACGGTGCGGCCGTCCGGGGTGCGCTCGAGCACCAGGCCGCCGTCCACCGCCGCCACCCGGTCTCCGAGCCCGCGCAGCCCGCTGCCCCGGGCCGGATCGGCGCCGCCGATCCCGTCGTCGGAGATCTCGACCGTCAGGAGGCCTTTCGAGAGGCGCAGGTTCACGTAGGCGTGGCGGGCGCGGCTGTGCTTGGCGACGTTGGTCAGCCCCTCGGCGACCACGAAGTACGCGGTCGACTCGATCGCCTCGGGGAGCCGGCCGGGAACGTCGCACGACACGGTCACCGGCACCCGGCTGCGCCCCGCCAGCGCCGACACTGCCGCATCGAGCCCCCGGTCGGTGAGCACGGCCGGATGGATGCCGCGCACCAGGTCGCGCAGCTCGGCCAGCGCCCGCTTGGCCTCCTCGTGCGCCTCGTCGACGAGCTCGCGGGCGGAATCAGGGTCCGACTCCATGCGCTCCCGGGCCATGCCGAGATCCATCGCCAGCGCGACCAGCCGCTGCTGCGCGCCGTCGTGCAGGTCGCGCTCGATCCGCCGCCGCTCGTCGATCGACGCATCGACCATCCGCGAGCGGCTCTCGGCCAGTACGTCCACCCGCTCCGCGAGGCGGCCGGCCCGGTTCGGTCCCAGCAGCACCCGCGCAAGCTGGCCGTGCAGCCACGCCGCGCCGGAGATGAGAAGCGCGGTGACGGGAGCCGCCACGACGCCCAGCAGCATCAGCCCGAGCGCCGCGGGCAGCGTGTGCACGTGCACGGATCCGAAGTTGATGTCGACCGAGCTGTACGAGAAGGGCGCGGCGAGCAGCGACGCCGTGACCGTCACGAGCGTGACCACCAGGACGAGCTCCGCCACCCCGATCGGGAAGAGCAGGATCCAGTAGGCGAGATCGCGCCAGACGGCCGGGTCGGCGAGCATCGTGCGCAGCCGCCGCCAGACCGACCCGGCCGGCCACGGCTGGTGCGGATCGGGGACCGTGACGCCCAGGAAGACGCCGACCCGCCATCGCTCGAGGCCCGCCGCCTGCCGCCAGCCGAGAATGGTGAGCACGAGGATCGGCAGGCCGATCCAGATGATCGCGAGGCCGACCCCGAGCGAGAGCATCACCACCAGCGAGACGAACGAGACGAGTCCGACGGGGAAGCTCGTCAGCAGGAACAGCGCATCCACCCACGGACGTCTCGAGAGGATCAGCCGGCGTGGCCACCCGGGCGGGGCGGCCACGCCGGCCTCGGCGAGGCCGGTATCCATGTCGCGACTGTAACCGCTCGCGCCGGTCATACCCGGCGCGGATCGGGTGTCAACGCCGCGCGCTTCGCGCGGCGGCGGCCCACGCCCGGCAGGTACCAGTTCGCGTCGCCGGCCAGGGTCATCACGGACGGCAGGAGCACGCCGCGCACGATCGTGGCGTCGATCAGGACCGCCGCGGCCAGCCCGACACCGACCTGCTTCAGATCGACGGTCGAGAGCGTGGCGAAGATGGAGAACACGCCGACCATCACGGCGGCGGCGCTGGTCACGGTGCCGGCGGTGGCGACGATCCCTGCCGTCACCGCCTCGGACGTGGGCATGCCCGACTCGGCCAGCTCGCGGATGCGGCTGACGATGAACACGTGGTAGTCCATCGAGAGCCCGAACAGCACGACGAACAGGAACAGCGGCAGCCACGAGGTGATGGGCGCCGTCCCGTGCATGCCGACGAGCGAGGCGCCCACGCCGTGCTGGAACACCGAGACGAGCACGCCGTAGGCGGCCCCGACCGAGAGCAGCGTGAGCCCGATCGCCTGCAGCGGGATGACGATCGACCGGAACGTGACCAGGAGCAGCAGGAACGCCAGCCCCAGCACGAACCCGAACACGAGCGGCGCCGCGTGGCGCATCTCGGCGTTGAAGTCGGCCGATCCCGCCGTCTCGCCGGTGACCGCCGTCTCGACACCGGGGAGCGTGCCGAGCGTCTCCGGGATGAGGCGGCCGCGCAGCTCGCCGAGGGCGGCCATCGAGCGGGCGTTCTCGCCCGAGCCGTGCATCGGGATCAGCACCTGGGCGACGGTGTGGCCGCGGTTCACGAGCACCTGCACCGGCGCCGACATGCGCCCGCTGGCCAGCGCGCGGCGCTCCAGCCTGCGGATCTGCGTGCGCACGGGGGGTGCGGTGACGTCCCGCGCCTTGACCACGACGTCGGCGGGGATCGGCGCGCCGGGGAACGCCGTCTGCATGTGGTCGTAGGTGACGACCACCGGGAGCGACCGGGGCAGGCTGCTGAACCCGGGCAGCGCGATGTGCAGCCCGGCCGCCGGCAGCGCGAGCGCGACGAGCAGGCCCGCCGAGATCAGGGCAGCCGGCAGCGGCCGCCGGTTGACACGCCCCACGAGGGCGCCCCAGGCGCCGCCGCCGGCCCGTCCCGACAGCCTGTGCAGCAGCGGGATCCGGCCCCGGTCGACGCGATCGCCGAGCAGCGCCAGCAGCCCGGGCAGCACGGTCAGCGAGCCGATCACGGTGCAGAGGACGACCAGCATGGCGCCGACGCCGATCGACGTGAACGTCTTGTCGCCGGTCAGGAGCAGCCCGGCCATCGCGACCATCACGGTCAACCCGGACACCAGCACGGCCCGTCCGGAGGTGGCGGCCGCGACCCGGAGCGCCTCGCGCCGGTTCTCGGCGGACGCCGCCCGGGCCGCGGCCAGGGCGTCCTTCGCCGCTTGCGCCCGCGCGGCGTCGCGCGTCTTTCGGGCCGCCCGCAGGGCACGCTTGGCCGCCTTCACCGCGGCCCGGTCGGCCGTCTTGGTCGGCCCCCGCTGCTCGCGCTCGCGCTGGAGGTAGAACAGCGAGTAGTCGACGCCGACCGCCATCCCGATCAGCAGGATCACCGACTGGGTGGCGGTGGTCGACGGGATCAGGTGGCTGACGAGCGACTGCAGGCCGATGGTCGCGAGCACCGCCGTGAACGCCAGGAGCACGGGGATGCCGGCCGCGACCAGGGCGCCGAACGCGAACAGCAGGATCACCAGCGTGACCGGGATCGACAGCACCTCGGCGTTCGCGAAGTCCTTGCCGACGGTGTGGTCGACCTGGTAGTTGCCGCTGGCGTCGCCGACCTCGCCGATGAAGAACGCCGGGTGGTCGCGCGCAGCGCGGTCGACGGCCGCCATCACCGGCGCGATGCGGTTCTCCGCCGTCTCGGACGGACCGCGGACGTCGAACTGGATCAGCGCAGAGCGGCGATCGGCCGACACCTGGCCGTGGACGCCCGGCGCGAACGGCGTGCGCAGCGCGACCACCACGGGCTGCGTCCGCAGGTCGCGCACGACGTCGGCAACCGCCTGCCGGAACCGCGCGTCGGCCACGGTCATGCTGCGGCTCTGGATCAGAACCTGCTCGCCGGCCCGGTCGGGGAACCCCGCGTGGTCGAGGATCTGCTGGGCGCGCAGCGACTCGCCGCTGCCGCTCTCGCTGTCGGAGAGCATCCGCTGCCCCACCATGCTGCCGGCCGCCACCGCGACGGCCACGAAAGCCGCCCAGCCGCCCACCGCCAGAAGGCGGTGGCGCACGCTCCACGATCCCATCCGTTCCGCGAGCCTCATCGACGCTCCTCCCCACTCGACGATCCGATGAGGTCATCGTGGCCGGGAGGCGGGTCGCGCACCATGCAGCGGCCGGGCGTCTTTCGGGTGGGGTTAACCCGACCTCTCACCGGCCGAACATTTGTGAGCCGCCCCACGTAGCCCAGTCCGAATTCGATCGGTCGGGGTACCAGAGCGACGCGGGCACGAGCGCTCCAAGGGGGAGAACCATGAGACGCGTGTGGATGGCTGCCGTGACCGCGGCGGTCGTGCTGCTGGCGACCGCGGCCGGGGCGAGCGGCGCAGCCGGATTGCTGGGCAGGTTTCACCACGTGAGGGTCGTGGGGTCGACAGTGCCGGCGAACGGCGACGTCAACCCGTACGGCACCGTCGTCGTGCGGCGGTCGGTGGGACGGCTGACGGCGGGCGACGTCCTCGTGAGCAACTTCAACGACCGTGCGAACCTGCAGGGCACGGGCACCACCATCGTGCAGGTCGCGCCCGGCGGGAGGCGAACGGTCTTCGCCCGGCTCTCGAGCTCAATGCTGCCGGGACGCTGCCCCGGCGGCGTCGGCCTCACGACGGCGCTTGCCGTGCTCCGGCACGGCTGGGTGATCGTCGGCACCCTGCCCACCGCGAACGGGATGGCCGCCACCGCCCGGGCCGGCTGCCTGATCGTCATCGACAGCCGCGGCATGCCGGTGAGCACGATCTCCGGCGGCCCGATCAACGGGCCCTGGGACATGACCTGGCGTGAGTCCCGGCGCCACGCCACGCTGTTCGTGACGAACGTCCTGAACGGCACCGTCGCGGCCAACGGCGCCACCGTCAACCGCGGCACCGTCGTGCGGATCGGCCTGAGCCTGACGGGGATGCGGCCGCGCGTGGCCGGCGAGCGGGTGATCGGCTCCGGATTCCCGACGCACAGCGACCCGGCGGCGCTCGTTGTCGGCCCCACCGGCCTGGGCCTCTCACGGCGGGGGACGCTCTACGTCGCCGACAGCGCGTCGAACCGGATCGCTGCGATCCCGAACGCGCTCACGCGCATGGGCAGCGCCGGAACCGGGATGACGGTGACGCGCGGGGGCCGGCTGTCGGATCCGCTCGGCCTGACCGTCGCGCCGAACGGTGACATCCTCACCGTCAACGGCAACAACGGCCGGATCGTGGAGACGACGCCCGCCGGCCGCCAGATCGCGACGCGGTTCCTGGACCGCTCGGGGATGCCGCCGGGCAGCGGCGCCCTCTTCGGCCTGGCCGTCGCGCCGCACGGCCGCGGCGTGTACTACGTCGACGACGCGACGAACACCCTGAACCTCGTCCACTGACGCTGTCGGTGGCCTTCCGCGCCGGTCGCTTCGGCCGGCGCGGGAGGCATCAGATCGCCCAGCGGAACCCCGTGGAGTCGGGGCTGGGCTGGAGCGGGCTGGCCGGCAGGTCGCCCGTGGGGTCGTCCTCGTTGTAGGCGCTCGGCGCCACGTCGTTCGGCCCATCCGGGTGGAACAGCGACGCGAGCAGCTCGATCTGGCCGCGGCCCGCGCCCAGCTCGCCCATGCCGCCGCCATACATCGGCCGTCCCTCCCGGGCACAGCGCGCGTAGACCTCGAAGAGATCGGGGAGGCTGCCGATGCGCGAGGGCTTCACGTTCACCACGCGCCCGGCGAGCGGCGTCGCGCCGATGTCGCCGGCGCCGTGGATCGGCGCGTCGTAGGACACCCGCTCGAGGTGATCGGCGAGCCGGCGGGCGACACCGGGCAGGTCGTGCGGGTCCTCCAGGTAGGCGTCCGGGAACACCTCGGGAATCCGCGCGTACAGCTCCGCGAGCGCTGCGGGATCCTTCACCTCGAGGCCGTACTGGCCCTTGAAGTCAATCGTGTCGACCGCGCCCGCCTCCGCGACCTCGTCGAGGAGCGTCGCGGGCCAGGTGGCCTCCGCGTCGAGCTTGAAGCGCACGCCGGGAGAGCGCTCGAGGCGTCGGCGCAGCGGCTCGATCGACGGCTCCTGGCCGAGGCCGAGCGAGTTGACGAAGCGCACCGGCCGCGGCTCCAGGCCGAGCACGTCGTGCAGCGAGCGGCCGGCCTGGCGCAGCGCGAGGTCGAGCGCCGCCGACTCGAACGCCCAGCGGCGATACCGCAACGCCGCGTCCCACTCCGGCGGGTCGGGCCACAGGTCGAGCGTCGCGAGATGCTCCGAGAAGCCGGCCAGCGTCCACTCTCCCGCGAGCGGCAGCGGCGGCCGGGTCTCGTGCAGCGTCGTGCCGTCCTCGCGGAACACGGACACGTCCTCGCCGAGCCCGTCGACGCCGGGGCCGGCGAGTCGCACATGCGTCGTGATGCGCTCGAACTCGTGCGCGAGGACGCAGTGCAGGCGCTCGTACTCGCACGCCTCGATCACGAGCTCCAGGCCCGCGACCCGCGGCCACACCGACTCCCCGTTTGTCTGCTCCATGAGCTCGTCCCACCTCTCGTCGTGGTCGTACGCTCATGACCGTACCGGGGCGCAGATGTCATCGGTCGGCCGATGGATGCGGCGCGAGCAGCCGATCGCCTGGGTGCCCGCGACGGAGCGCCTGTGGCTCACGACGTGGGACCTCTGCGCGGAGGCCGGCGCGGCCGACGAGATCTCCGGGCCGACCACCGCCGTCCACGAGCTGGTCTACGGGCTGGTCTACGCGCTGGACGAGATCGTGGGCACGGTCGGCACCATGATCGTTGGCGGCTTCCAGGAGCCCGCCCACGGTGCGGCGAACGCCCTGCTCGGGCTCCTTGGCCGTCCCGAGCAGGCGGCCGCCGTCGCCGCCGACCCGATGGGCCTGTCCGCCGCGACGGTGCACGAGGGGCTGCGCTGGATCCCGCCCTTCAACATGACCGAGAAGCTGACCGCCGCGGACGTCGTCATCGGGGGGAAGATGATCCCTGCCGGCACCGAGATCGCGATGGTCATCGGCTCGGCGAACCGCGACGAGACGCGCTTCGAGCACCCCGACGTCTTCGACCTGCACGCGACCGGGCGAACAACTTCGCGTTCGGCTTCGGGGCGCACTTCTGCGTCGGCCACTACGTCGCGCGCCAGGTCGCGCAGATCACCGTCGAGGAGCTCTTCACGCGGCTCCCCGGCCTCCGGCTCGATCCGGACCGCGAGCCCGTCGTCCACGGCTTGATGGTGCGCGCCGCGAAGACCCTGCCGGTCGTCTGGGACGCATGACGGCGGCGGCCCGCTCGACGTCGATCCCGACGCGCCCGTAGGGACGATCCTCCCCGCCGAGGTCGGCGGCGTCGCGCTGGCGCTGATCCGGCACGCACTCGGGTGGGCCGCCATCGATCTGCGCACCGGCGAGGTGCTGCTCGACCCGGCCGACCGTCCGCTCAGCCTTCACCGCGTCCAACCGTCCGCCGACGGCCGCACGCTCTTGATCGATTTGTGACGAGGTGCGCCGGATCCGGTAGAATCGCCGCCCCGCGAAGACACGGACAGGAGGGAAGGGATGTTCTCCACAGTCGTTGTCGCACTGGACGGGTCCGACGCGTCGGAGCGCACGCTCCCGGTGCTTCGGGAGCTGGCCGGACCCGACGGGGTCCGGGTCGAGATCGTGCACGTGCGTGAGCGGCTCGTCGGGCGGCCCGGAGGGCCGTTGCACGTCAACGAAGACGAGCTGACGGACCGCGTCAAGGCCCAGGCGGACGAGCTGGCCCACGCCGGGTACGACACGCACCTGCACATCGAGCCGACCGTCGGCACGCAGCCCGCCCACATCATCGCGGAGCACGCCAAGAAGTGCGGCGCCGATCTCATCGTCACCGGGACGCGCGGCCACGGGCCGGTCGCCGGCCTGCTGCTGGGATCGGTCACGACGCGCCTGCTGCACGTCGCGCCGTGCCCGGTCGTCGTCGTCCCGTCGAACGTGCCTGACGTGACCGACGCGCGAACGTCCGCCACCGCCACCACGACGGCGTAGGTCAGCGCAACACCAGGAGGTCGAGCACGTTCCCGCGGGGCTCCGGGGCCCCGCTTGCCACGGCCTGCCGTATGGCCCGGCGGATGCGTTCCTTGCCCTGCTCGAACTCGTCGTCGGAGAGGCTCCGCATCGTGGTGTCGGCGCGGCGCAGCGTGTCCACCCTGGCGAGCAGGTCGGCGAGGCTGGTCGACCGCGAGTCGCGCACCTGCTCGAGCGCCTCGCGGTGAAACCCCGCGGCCGCGAACGCCGCGCAGGTCGCCTGGAGCGACGGGAACGTGGCGGCCATCCGGGCGGTCTCGGGGAACCACCGCCAGGTCTCGATCCCGTCGTGCCTGAGAGGGCCCGCGGGCTCGTATCGGTCCGGGAACGCCTGCCGGATCAGCACCGGCGCGCCGGGGCGGAGCACCCGGCGGATCTCGCGCGCCGCGAGCTCGAGGTCGGGGATGTGGTGGATGACGAGCGAGAGCCATGCGGCGTCGGCCGACGCGTCCGCCGGCGGCAGGGCGCACGCATCGCCCGCGAGCGCCTGGATCGACGGCGTCTGCGGGATGTGGCCTCGCATCGCCGCCGACGGCTCGACCGCGACGACGCGAAGGCCGAACCAGTCGCTGAAAGCGGACGAGAAGGCGCCGGTGCCCGCGCCGATGTCGAGCAGCGTCATCCTCGGCGACGGGCGCAGGTGGCGGCCTACCGCCTCGCGCCACTCCTCGAGGCCGGCGCGGGAGATCTCCCGCACCGCCTTGAACGCCGCGGCCGTCCCGTCGTCGTAGCTGATCCTGGCCATATCGCCCCCTCCTCGGATATAGCTATCATGCTATATCGCGTGCAGGCTATGGTCAAGCGGCGGGCGGCTAGCGCCGCGCGAAGATCCGCAGGAAGAACAGGAACACGTTCAGGATGTCGAGGAAGATCGCCGCGGCCAGCAGCGGCGCCACCCGGATGTCGCGCGAGCGGCGCACGCGCTGGAAGTCGATCATCGTGAAGCCGGCGAAGATGATCAGTCCCAGCACCGCGTAGATCAGGTCGCCGTTCGGGATCCGCACGAAGATCGTGACGATGCCGAAGATGATCAGCCCGAGCAGCGCGAAGAACAGGAGGCGGGCCAGGTTCGACAGGTCGCGCCGCGTCGCGTATCCGGCGGCCCCGAAGCCGGCGATGAAGAGCGCGGTCGCGCCCCCCGCCTGCCAGACCGCCTGCGGGTTGGTGCTCACGTAGTAGGCGATGGTGGGGGCCGTCGCCAGCCCCATCACGAGGCCGAAGGTGAGCAGGAGGCCGATGGCGAGCTGCTCCGATCGCTGCACGGCGCCGTTCAGGGCGACAAGGCAGACGAGTGCGGCGATGAACCACAGCCAGCCCCACTGGTAGGCCAGGTCGCGGCCGAGATACGCGCCCAGCGCGAAGAATGCGGTGGTGATCGCAACGAGCCCCATCGTCTGCGCGAAGAGGGCGCGAGACTCGTCGCGCGTGATGGCCGGAGCGGCGGTCGTGTCCGCGATCACAGGCCGACGGTACTTGACGCGGGCTGGCGGGTCGCTCGCCCGATTCGTACGATCCCGCCGATCAGCCCGCCACGTAGGAGGCCGAGATGCACTGGTACACCGATGTGATCCGCCGCTACACCGACTTCGACGGACGCGCGGATCGTCCCGAGTTCTGGTGGTTCGCACTCATCAACCTGATCATCAGCGTGGTGATCTGGTCGGTCGGAATCGCGCTGTTCGGATTCGCCACAGGCGAGCTCCTGGCGATCGTGTACGGCCTGGCCACCCTCCTGCCGTCGCTGGGCGTCCAGATCCGCCGTCTGCACGACACGAACAAGTCGGGCTGGTGGATCGTGGTCAGCCTGGTCCCGTTCGTCGGCGGGATCATCCTGATCGTCCTGCTCGCCATCGCCGGAACGCCGGGGCCGAACCGGTACGGGCCGCAGCCGGCACCACGGCAGGCGCTGGTGACCTGACGCCGGCTACCCGGCGGGCCAGTCCCAGCCGGACTCGCGCTGGGCGCGGGAGACGAGCGCCTCCCAGCGGCCGTGCAGCGCGACGATCGCGGCCGCGTGTGCGTGCTCCCAGGGAGCGATCCGGGGGCCGAGCGCGCGCCAGCCGGCCAGAAAGGCGGTGCGGCGGCAGCGCCCGTCCGCGGCCATGGCGTGGTGCACCCGCGCCACCCACTTCTGGAAGAGCGGCCCGCCCGGGCCCTTCGGCGGGGCCTGCTCCGGCGGGAAGTCGGGGATGAGCGCGTCGGGCAGTACCGACGCGCTGTCGGCGTCGACGCCCGCCGCGCGCATGCACCGCCCGTACCCGCGGGCACACGCAGCCGCGGCGGTATCGCCGACTGCCAGCAGCCGGCCGAACGCGTTCATGAGCGACTGGTAGCCGGCGGCCGGATGCCAGCCCTCGGTGCTCACGTCTCCTTCGCGATTGCACCGTCGCAGCAGTGCACGTAGCCGTCCTCGCCCGGCTCGGCGACCGGGGCGTCCTCGGCAGCTCCGTTCCAGTCTTGGCGCGCCTGGAGGTGGAAGATCACCGCTCGATGCTAGATCGGGACGACGCCGTCCCGCTTGACCATCTTCATCGTGAACTGCGAGTTCACCCGGGCCAGGCCCGGCAGCTCGGCGAGCTTGTTCATGTAGAAGGCCTCGTAGGCGGCCTGGTCGGCGACGGCGACGCGGACGATGTAGTCCGGCAGCCCGAACATGCGCCGGCACTCCACCACCTCGTCGAACGCGGCGATCCCGGCCTCGAACGCCTCGACGGTGGCCCGGTCCTTGAGCGACAGCTCGACGTGCACCGTCACCTCGAAGCCGCGATCGACGGCGGCCGGATCGATGTCGGCGTGGTAGCCGCGGATGGCGCCGGCCCGCTCGAGCGCGCGGACGCGGCGCAGGCACGGCGACGGCGAGAGCCGCACCCGCTCGGCCAGCTCGACGTTCGTGAGCCGCCCGTCCGCCTGCAGCTGGCTCAGGATTGCGCGATCCAGGCTGTCCATGAGCCGATCATGCCACGGATCGGCCGTGGAGACGTGGAGAACGCCAGAATGTGCCGTGCGCACCTGGCTATCGTGGCGAGATGGACGTCGCCATCGCCAAGCCGCCCGGCAGCGCCATCACCGGCGCCGTCGGGATCGGCGTCGCGGTCGGCGTCTACGGCATCTCGTTCGGCGTGCTCGCGGTCGCGAGCGGCCTCAGCCCGGCCCAGGCGTGCGTCATGTCGATGCTCGTCTTCACCGGCGCGTCGCAGTTCGCCTTCGTCGGCGTCCTCGCGGGCGGCGGCGGGGCGGTGGCCGCGATGGGCCCGGCGGTGATGCTGGCGGTGCGAAACGCCGCCTACGGGCTCTCGTTGACGTCCATCCTGCCCGCGCGCCTGCGCGACCGCGCCCTGGCGGCGCACCTCGTGATCGACGAGACCACGGCGATGGCCCGGGCGCAATCCCATCCGGACGCGGCCCGGCGCGCCTTCCTCGCGACCGGCGTGAGCGTCTGGGTCTTCTGGAACGCCGGCACGCTGGCCGGCGCCCTGCTCGGCGGCGGGATCGGCGACCCGCAGACGCTCGGCCTCGACGCGATGTTCCCCGCCGCCTTCCTGGCGCTGATCGCGCCGCAGCTGCGCCGTCCCGGCGCGCCGGTCGCGGCGGTCACCGGCGTCGCCATCGCGCTCGTCCTGGTGCCGTTCGCGCCCGCCGGGGTGCCGATCATCGCCGCGCTGGCCGGGGTCGTGCCCGGCGTCCTGGCCGCGAAGGGCGTGCGCGGATGACCTGGACCGCCCTCTTCGCGCTCTCCGCCGTCTCTTACGCGCTGAAGGCGTCCGGCCCCGTGCTGGCCGGCGGCCGCCGGCTCGGGCCGCAGGTGCGCCAGACGCTCGACCTCGTCGCGGTCCCGCTGCTCGCCGCCCTGATCCTCGTCCAGACCGTCGGCGACGGCCACCGCCTCGTCCTCGACGCCCGCGTCCCGGCCCTCGCGGTCGCCGCCATCCTCGTCTGGCGACGGGCGCCGTTCCTGGTCGTCGTGCTCGCCGCGGCGACGACGGCGGCGCTCCTGCGCGCCCTCGCCTGACCAGACGCCGGCCCCCGGCCGGGTGTACGATCTGCGGCGCGAGTGTGGGGGTGTCTCTGGAGGGGGTGCTTCACATGCGCTGGTTGAGGTTCGTCGTCCTGGCGACGCTGGCGGGCGTGACCGCCGTGTGGGTCGCCCCCGCCGCGTCAATCGGTGCGGCCAGCTCGCGCCAAACGTGCGCGCCGGGCGCGCACACCCTCGCGCCCCCGGGCTCGCGCCTCTACCCGGAGACCGGCAACGGCGGCTACACGAGCCTGCACACGCTCGTGCACCTGGTGTACGACGGGAACGCGAACCGCTTCCTGCGCGGGAACCGGGTCGTGCTCACCGACCGCGCGACCAAGTGCCTGCAGAGCTTCAGCCTCGACTTCGAGCGCCACTCGGCGAACACGACCGACGGCCCCGACATGTCGGTGGTGTCGGTGCGCGTGAACGGCCACCCGGCCCGGTTCAGCTTCGTCCAGCCGACCTACCCCGGCGACCCGAACGGGCCAAACGATCCCGACCCGGCCGCGCACGAGGCCTCGCAGACGAACCCGGTCGGCGGCCCGGGCCACAACCCGCTGCCGCCCGCGTGCTCGCCGCAGCTGCCCTCGTTCAACACGCCCGTGAACGCGCTCAACGGCACGCAGTGCCCGCCGAACAAGCTCGTGATCGTTCCCACGAAGCCGATACGTGCCGGCGCGCGCTTCCACGTCTCCGTGTCGTACGTCGGCAGACCAGGCGTGCACACCGACGGCGACGGGTCCACCGAGGGCTGGTTCCGCAGCTCCGACGGCGGCTTCGTCACGACCGAGCCCGTCGGCTCCGAAGACTGGATGCCACTGAACGACTACCCGACCGCGAAGCCGACCTACGACTTCGTCGACACCGTGAACGCCGGCCGCACCGTGGTCGCGAACGGCCGCCTCGTCGGGGTGCACCACCACGGCCCCAGTGACCTCTTCCCGGAGGGCTCGGTGACCTGGAGATGGCACGCGGCGGAGCGGATTCCGAGCTACCTGGTCGAGGACAGCGTCGGCCGCTACAGCCTGACGCGCCAGATCGTCGACGGCATGCCCTTCTACCGCGCGCAGGACCTCGCGATCCCCGCAGCCCAGCGCGCGACGAACCTCGCGATCATGCGCCGGCAGCCCGACATCACCCGGTTCGAGAGCCGCTTCACCGGGCCGTACCCGTTCCCCTCCGACGGCATCGTGATCGGGACGCCGTCCGCCGGCTTCGAGGAGGAGATGGAATCGATGATCGCCTTCTCCGGCGGCTTCATCGACACCGACACGCTCTACCACGAGAACATGCACCAGTGGTGGGGCGACAACGTCACCGAGAGCGGCTACCGGATGACGTTCTTCAAGGAGGGCATGGCCACGGTGTCGGAGATCCTCTACGACGCCCGCCTGGCCCAGAAGGCGGCGGGCGGGCCGGGCACCGCCGCGGGCCGGGCGGCATTCCAGAGGCAGATCGTGAACGACTTCGACGGCATCTATGCCGGGGCCGGCGACTTCTGGACGGTGGCGCCGTCGAACCCGCAGACGTTCACGCTCTTCTCGGGCTCGTCGACGTACCTGCGCCCGGCGATCGCCTACGTGGCCCTGCGCCAGATCCTCGGACACCACCGGTTCGTCACGGCGCTCGAGGGAATCCAGCGCGCCTACGGCGGGTCGAGCATCACCGAGCCGCAGCTCGAGGCCGGCTTCCGCCGCTTCTTGCCGGTGAAGACGAGCGCCTGCGAGACGCGCCTGACGCACTTCTTCACGCAGTGGTTCGACACCGCGTATCCGCCGGGCGGCGGCGCCAACCGGCCGTCGCTCACCGGCCCCGGCCTCGACGGGCGCGGGTTCTACGGCCCGGACGGTCGCTGCGGCGCGCTGGGCGCGGCCCGCTCGACGCAGGTCAGCGCTTCAGCTCGATCTCCACGAACGTGGCAGCTCGGCCGCTCGCGTTGATGACGTTGTGCTCGGTGCCGGCCTTGCCCCGGTAGGGCGCGCCGGCCTCCTGAACGAGGTCGCGGGTCGAGCCGTCGCGCTCGATCACCGTGAACGTCCCGCCGGTCACCGGGACGACGAGATAGTCGTACTCGTGCCGGTGGTCGCCGGTCTCGTCGCCGTCCTCGAACGTGAGCGTCGTGACGCGCACGCGGTCGTCGTCGGCGCTCTTCGTCGTACGGGCGATCGCCATGGCGGGGACAGGCTACCGCGGCCGGGCTAGGCTCGGGCGATGACCTCGCCCCTCGTGCTCACCCGCGAGCAGATCCTCGCGTACCGCCGCCGGGTTGGCGCCCTGGACGACCGCCTGCCGTTCGGGCCGGAGTCGCTGCGGCAGGCGGCCTGGGCCGGCCTGCAGGACAGCATGCCGCGGGCCGCGGTGCTCTCGCTCCACGCGCGCGTCGAACGCATCGGGCCGATGGCCTGGGAGGATCCGGCGTTCGTCCAGGTCTGGGGCCCGCGCTACCAGACCTACGTGGTGCCGGCGGGCGACATGGCCGTGTTCACGGTCGGCCGGTGGCCCGACACCGAGAAGCAGGTCGCGCGCGCGGAGGCCGCCGCCGAGCGCCTGCGCAGGCATCTCGGCGGCGAGGCGATGGGCTACGACGACGCCGGCGCCGCCCTCGACGTGCACCCCGGCTCGTTGCGCTACGCCACGACGACGGGCACCGTCGCGATCCGCTGGGACGGCGCCCGCCGGCCGCTCGTCTGGACGGTGCCGCGGCCGGACGTCGATCCGCGCGCCGCCCAGCTCGAGCTGGCCCGGCGCTACCTGCACGTCTACGGTCCGACGACGCCGGCCGCATTCGCGAAGTGGGCCGGGATCTCGAAGCGGTCCGGCGCTGCGGCCTTCACCGGGCTCGGCGGCGGTTTGACGGCGGTGCGAACGCCGCGCGGCGACGCCGCGATCCTGGCCGCCGACGAGCCGGGCTTCCGGGCCGATCCGGGGCCGCCCGCACCCGCGCGCCTGCTGCCGAGCGGCGACGCGTTCACCCTGCTCCACGGCGACGACCGGGCGCTGCTCGTCCCCGACGCCGCGCGCCGCCTCGAGCTGTGGACGCCGCGTGTATGGCCCGGCGCCCTTCTCGTGGACGGCGAGGTGCGGGGCGTGTGGCGGCGCGCGCACGACATCGTCAGCATCGAGACCTGGGGCAGCCTCCCGCGCGCGGCGCTCGACGCGGTCGAAGCCGAGGCGGCGGGCCTGCCGATCCCCGGCACCGACGCGATCGTCGTGCGCTGGGTCACCTGAACGGCACGGTGACCGAGCCGGGCAGCCGCCGGTAGACCGCGAAGAAGTCGCGGTCGTCGGGCACGAGGTAGCGCGTCGGCGGCTGCTGATAGTTGGGCACGACGCGGACCGGATCGAGACCGTGGTGGTGCGTGTAGGTGATCAGCGTCGGCCACTCCGGGTTGATGTCGAGCTGCATCGCCCGCACCGCGCCGGCCCGCTTGAGGATCCGCGCGAGCGTCTCGACCGTCTGGAAGTCGGCCGCCGCGTAGATCACGTTGCCGTGCCGGTCGATGCCGGCACCGGTGCGCCACACCCGCACCGCGTTGCCGAGGGTGAACCCCCACTGCGAGCTGTCGTTCAGCGCGGGGCTGAGGCGGCCGTGGTCGACGATGAGCGGCAGGCTCTGGCGGGCGAACGCGATGTTCGGCCCGGCCACCGGGCCGCCGTGCCAGGTGCGCACGTCGACCCGGCCGTCGCGGTAGGCGATCAGCGTCGCCAGGCCGTCCTTCAGCGGCTCGTACTGGCGGCCGCCGATCGACGATCCGTTGTTGCCGTCGGTGTAGATGAAGCCGCCGTTGAAGGTCGCGTACAGGCGCCAGCGCTCGCCGAACGGGATCGACATCGGTCCGCGCACCGGCGCGTTCGGCGGCTCGTAGCGGCCCGGGTACCAGGCAAGCGCCGTGCGGGTGTGGTCGAACCAGGCGACGTAGGCGACGATCCGGGGATAGGCGACCTCCGACCGGAACGTGGTCACGAGCACGGGCGGACGGCCGCGGACGACCGGCCCGGTGCCCCGCCAGATGCCCTCGCCGGGAAGCGGGTCGGCGAACAGCGGCACGATCGGCGGCGGCACGTACGCCGCCCGGTGGCGCGCCGGCGTGCTGCCCGGCGGCGGCGTGTCGATGCCGACGGTCGGAAGCGTCTTGAGCTGCGGCCCGCCCGGAGCCGGCGCCTGCCACGTGTAGTAGTAGTGCTCGACCTCGTCGACGAGCCAGTTGCCGTGGTGCGCCCGCAGCCATTCGACGCTGCGCGGCCACAGCGGCAGGCTCGACGGCTGCATCATCGTCGTGGCGTACGAGTAGACCGCCGGCGAGAGCAGGACGACGACGACCACGAACGCCACGCGGCGGATCCGGCGCCGGCGTCTGCGCGCCCGGCGTCGGTCGAGGGGTGCCCGCTGTCCGGCCGGCCCGGACGTGCGCATCGCCCGAAGGTACCCGTGGCGTCTTTGAGCGACGTTGGCTCCCCCGCCCGGGGGAACTTGGCGGACGCGGCGCAGGTTCGAGACGGGTGGCGGGTCAATAGCACCGCAAGCTCACCCTCGAAAGGACAGGCCCACATGTCCGCAAGACGTCTCGTTCTGCTGCTCAGCCTCGGCGCGGCGATGGCCGCCGCTCCGGCCGCGTACGCGTCGCCGCATCACGGCGGCGATTCCGGCCCTGCGAAGCAGCGCTGCGCCCACAACGGCGTGCACGTGAACCCCGCCGGCCATCCCAGCTGCGGCCTCCACCGCGGCCGCAGCGGCGACTCGGGCGGCGATTCGGGCGGCGATACGGGCGGCGCCGTCTAGATCCGTCGGACGCGGGTCCGCCCCGGCACACTCCTCAGCCGGGGCGGACCCGGGACTCGCCGGTCGCCTACGCCGTCGGCGCGGCTTTGCCTGCGTCCTGGGGCAGCTTGAGCGCGGCGGCGAGGCCGATCAGGCCGATGACCGCGAGCGACGCCAGCGCGATGGCGTAGGAGCGGTTCCCGGTGGCGACCACGGAGATCAGGATCGTGCCGGCGATGGCGGTGCCGAACGACGATCCGAGGTTCGAGACGCTGCGGGAGAGCCCGGAGATCTCGCCCTGCTGGTCCTCGCCGAAGCTCGACTGGACGACGTTCACCGACGGCGTCAGCATCAGGCCCGTGCCGAATCCGACCAGGAAGAGGCTGGGCACGAACGACAGGATGTTCTTCGTGATCGGCGCCAGGACGAGCAGGAGGCCGATCCCGGCGATGACGAGCACGAAGCCGGCCACGATGAGCGTCCGCTGCGTGCGCCGCCTGGCGAACCGCTGCGCGCCAAATGACGAGAGCAGGACGCCGATCGTGGCGGAGGTGAAGACGACGCCGGTGCGGATCGCGCTGTAGCCCTTCACCTCCTGCAGGAACACCGACACGACGAACGACGTCCCCATCAGCATGAGCCACTGCACGTTCTGGGTGACGAGCGCCAGGTTGCACGTCCGGTTGCGGAAGAGGTCGGTGGAGAGGAGCGCGACCTTCCCGGCCCGCTCCCGCGCCCGTATGAACAGGAAGAAGCCGGCGAGGAAGCCCACGCCGACCGCCAGCAGCACGAGCATCAGGAGGTTGTGCGTGCCCGCGTAGAGGACGCCGAGCACGACGCAGAACATGCCCACCGCCGAGAGCACCGCGCCGATCAGGTCGAACGGCTGGTCGGGCTCGGCGGGGAGCGGGTCGGTCATCCCGCGGCTGAGCAGGATGATCAGCACGATGATCGCGGCCTGGAAGATGAACGCAGCCCGCCAGCTGATCCCGGTGGTGATCACGCCGCCGATCAGCGGGCCGGCCGCCGAGCCGACGCCGCCCATGCCGCTGATCGCCCCGAACGCCCACGCGCGCGACGTGAGGTCACGGAACCAGATCGTGGCGAGGATGTAGACCGGCGGGATCAGGAGCGCAGTGCCGACACCCTCCAACACGGAGTTGCCCAGGATGAGCAGCGGCAGTCCCGGCGCGACCGCGCTCAGCAGCGCTCCGACGCCGTAGAGGGCGAGGCCGAGCAGGAAGCAGCGCTTGCGCCCCCACCGGTCGGTGAGCTTGCTGCACGGGATCATCATCACCGCCATGATCAGCAGGAACAGCGTGATCGTGATCTGCACGCCCTGCACCGTCGTGTTCAGGTCGTGGCTGATGTCGCTGATCATCACGTTCATGTTCGAGCCGGCGAAGCTGCAGATGAACTGCGCCAGCGCGAGCGGGAGCACCAGCCGGCGGGCGTCGCGCGAGCGGGCGGCGGGCATCTGCGTCGTGGCTGCCGTCGATGTCGAGGCCACGACTCGAGTGTGGCCCAGGGACGGCGTAACGGCTTCACCCGATGAGGACGACCATCCCCGGTGAAGCGTGTAGCGTCTCGCACATGACGGCCGAGACGCGATACGTCGAGACGCCCGACGGGCGCACGCTCCGGGTCGAGGTTGCGGGAGACGGCGAGCGCGTCGTGGTCGCGCACGTCGGCACACCGAACGCCGGCGTGCTCTACGAGCCGTGGATCGAGGACGCCGCCGGGCGCGGCCTCACCCTCCTCACCTACGACCGGCCCGGCTACGGGGGGTCGACGCGGCTGGACGGGCGCAGCGTGGCCGACTGCGCCGACGACGTGCACGCGATCGGCCGGGCGCTCGGGTTCGAGCGGTGTGTCGTCTGGGGCTTCTCCGGTGGCGGCCCGCATGCGCTCGCGTGCGCCGCGCTTCTGCCCCACCTCGTCGTTGCGGCGGCGTCGATCGGCGCGATGGCACCGCCCGACGCAGCCGGGTTCGACTTCCTCGAGACGATGGAGGGTGCGAACCGGAAGGACATCGAGCTCCTCCGGGCCGACCGGGAGCTGTGGGAACGCCGCGCGCGCAGCGACCGCGACGAGATGCTGGCCATGACGGCCGCCGACCTCGCCGAGGCGTGGTCCGAGGGGATCTCTCCGGGCGACGGCGAGCTGCTCCATGGGCCCTTCGGCGCCTGGCTCCACCGGTCGATCCGGGTCGGGATCGAGCCCACCGCCGACGGCTGGATCGACGACAGCCTCGCCTTCGACAGCCCCTGGGGCATCGACCCGGCCGCCATCGCCGTCCCGGTCAAGGTGTGGCACGGCGAGGACGACCGCTTCGTCCCGGTCGAGCACGGGCGCTGGCTGGCGGCGCGCATCCCCGGCGCCGAGGCGGACCTCCGCGACGGCGACGGCCACCTCGGCGTCGCCGCGCTGCGGATCGGCGACGTGCACGAGTGGCTCGCACGCCACGCCTGGCCGACCGCGTAGGATCGGCGCGTGCTACGGATCGTCGGCGCCGGCCTCCCGCGGACCGGGACGAACTCGCTCAAGCTCGCCCTCGAACGCCTGACCGGCGGGCGTTGCTACCACATGCTCGAGGTGTCGGAGCGGCCCGGCGCGGCCGACGTCTGGAAGGCCGCGGCCGAAGGGCGGGCGCCCGACTGGGGCACGTTGCTCGGCGGCTATGTCGCCGCCGTCGACTGGCCGGCGAGCGCGTTCTGGCGCGAGCTCGCCGCCGCGAATCCGGAGGCGCCCGTCCTGCTCTCGCAACGCACGAGCGCCGAGCAGTGGTGGGGCAGCGTCGAGAAGACGGTCGCCCTCGCGCTCACAACCCCCTCCGCGGACCCCGAGATCGCCCGCATCCGGGTGATGGGGCGCACGATCGCCCGCCGGTTCTGCCCGGAGTGGCCCGACCCGGCCGCGGTGCAGGCCGCGTACGAGCGCCACAACGCCGAGGTGCGGGCGGCCATCAGGCCCGATCGTCTGGTCGAATGGCGGCCCGCCGACGGCTGGGAGCCGCTCTGTGCGATGCTCGGCGTACCGGTGCCCGACGAGCCGTTTCCGCGTACGAACGACGCCGCCGAGTTCCGCGCGGTGGCCAGGCTCGACGGCGCGGGCTAGCGAGGCCCGGCCGACCGGCGCACCGCCGCCGCCGGGTCGCTACCGTCAACCCGCTCCTCCGGCCCCGAACTCCACCTGCGGGAGGCCCCAATGAGCACCGGATACACCCTGGCGCACATCGACCAGATCGCCGAGATCACCGACGGCCGCCAGCCCTGGCGACCGGTCCGGCACCACTTCCACATCACGTCCTTCGGCGTCAACACGTGGACCGGTCACGACGCCGGCGACCGCATCCTCAACGAGCACGACGAGGATGGCGAGAACGAAGAGCTCTACCTCGTCCACACCGGCCGGGCCCGCTTCGAGTTCGACGGCGAGACGGTTGACGCCCCCACCGGGACGTTCGTGTTCGTGCCGCCGGGCGTGAAGCGGACCGCGTTCGCCGAGGAGGCGGGCACGACGATCCTCGCCCTCGGAGGGACGCCGGGACAGGCGTACGAGCCGGACGGCTGGGAGCTATGGGCGCCGATCGCGCCGCTCTACCAGGAGGGGAAGTACGCCGAGGCCGCCGACGCCGCCCGCGCCGTGGTCGAGGCCAACCCCGAGTATCCCGGCCTGCTCTACAACCTCGCATGCTGCGAGAGCCTGGCCGGCCGTCGCGAGGACGCCGTCAGGCACCTGCGCTCGGCGATCGAGCGCTCCGCCCAGCTGCGCCGGCTCGCCGTCGAGGACGCCGACGTCGCGGCGATCCGCGACGACCCCGCCATCAAGGAGCTGCTCGGGTAGCCACATGGAGGAGGTACGGGAGGGGATCTGGCGCTGGGAGGCGCGCCATCCGAGCTGGTCGCAGGACGACGGCGGCCCGGACGGCTGGGGGCCCGACGTGGCCTGCTTCGCGATCGACACCGGCGACCGCCTGCTCCTGATCGACCCGCTGGCCGTGCCGGTGGAGGTCGACGAGCTCGCCGCAGGCCGGGAGACGGCGATCGTCCTCACCTGCCCGTGGCACGAGCGCGACGCCCGCCTGGTCTCCGAGCGGCTGGGCGCCCCGATCTTCGTCCCGCCCCCGGACGAGGGCGACGCCGACCCGCCACCGGGGACGGTGTACGCCGCCGGCGACCGGCCGACGGGCGACGTGCGGGCGTTCCTCGGCCTGGAGCCGAACGACCTCGTGCTCTGGATCGAGAGCCGCCGGGCGCTCGTCCTGGGCGACACCCTGGTCGACCGCGGCGAGGGTCTCGAGATCCCCGTCACCTGGCTGCGCGACGTGACGCTCGGCGAGGTGCTGGCGACGTTGCGACCGCTGCTCGACCTGCCCGTCGAGATCGTCCTGCCGACGCACGGCCCGCCGGCCGACCGGGCCGCGCTCGTGCGCGCGATCTCCTAGGTGCCCCCCGAGCTCTTCCACGGCCCGTCCCACGAGCCGCTCGCGGGCGCCGAGTGGAGCGACGCGGCCGCGAAGGACGCGATCGCCGCCACCTGCGCCGACGCCGAGGCGGCGTTCGACCCGGAGACGCTCTGGCCGGCGCACCCGCTCGACGAGGAAGGGGGTGAGCTGCCCTCGCCGGTGACGATCTACCTGGGCGCGTCCGGCGTGATCTGGGCGCTCGACGCGCTCGCGCGCGCCGGTGTCGCAACGCCCGGCCGCGCCTGGGCCGACGTGGCCGCGGGCTTGCCCGACCGCTACCTGGCGACGCCCGACGTGCCCGATCTGACCGACGGCCGGCCGGTGCCGTCGCTGCTCGCCGGGGAGTCGGGCGTCCTGCTCGCCGCCCACCGACTGGCGCCCGCGCCGGAGCACGTCGAGCGCATGCTCGCATGCGTCCGCGCGAACGTCACGAATCCGACGCGCGAGCTCCTGTGGGGGTCGCCGGGCACAGCGCTGGCCGCGCAGCTCATGTACGAGGAGACCGGCGACGAGCGGCTCGCCGACGCCTGGCGCGAATCGGCCGACTGGCTCTGGGACGAGTGGCAGGACGGGCTCTGGCTGCAGGAGATGTACGGCACGCAGCGGCGCTACATCGGCCCCGGGCACGGCTTCGCCGGCAACGTGCATGTGCTCGCCCGTGGCGACCTGCTTGACGCGGTGCGCCGGGCCGAGCTCGAGCGCCGGTCGCTCGAGACGCTGCGCCGGTTCGTGATCCGCGACGGCGACCTGGCCCAGTGGCAGCCGACCGACGACCCGGCCTCGGTGACCGCGACCACCCGCACCCAGTGGTGCCACGGCGCGCCCGGGATCGTCAGCTCGTTCGCGCCGATCGCGCGCGGGAACGCCGAGCTGACGGAGCTGCTCGTCGCCGGCGGCGAGCTCACCTGGCGGGCGGGCCCGCTCGCGAAGGGGCCCGGGCTCTGCCACGGCACCGCCGGGAACGGCTACGCCTTCCTGAAGCTGCTCGACCGTACCGGTGACGAGCGCTGGCTCGAGCGCGCCCGCGCGCTCGCGATGCACGCGGCCCGCCAGGTCGAGCGGGCCCGGTCCGAGCACGGGCGGGGGCGCTACTCGCTCTGGACGGGCGACGTCGGCGCGGCATTGTTCCTGGCGAGCTGCATCCGGGCCGACCCGGCCATGCCGGTGCTCGACGTGATCTAGCGAAGGGCGCCCTCGCCGCCCCCAGATCGGGCGGTCGTCAGCCGCGCAGGGCGTCGATCACCGAGCCGGCGTGGAAGCCGGGCAAGCGCGGCCCCTCGAGCTCGATCGCCGCACCGTCGGTGTCGATCAGCTCGAGCACGCGCACGTTGAACCGCTGGCGCACCTTCACCTGGAGCGATTCCCGGGCGACGGCGAAGACCGCCCGGGTGGGAACCCGGCCGCCCTTCCCGCGCTCCGTGTCGAAGCCGTACACCTTTCCCGCCGTGACGGCGACCATGCACCGCTCGGGCGTGGGCGCGGCGGCGTCGTGGGCCTTCATCCCGGCCAGCGCGCCCCCGGCAGCCCCGATCCCGCCGCCGACGAGCTCGTCACCGATGAACCCGCCGGCGAACGCGCTTCCGAAGTGTCCGCGCGGCAGAAAGATCGCTGCGGCCTCCACGCGATCCTCGACGCCGCTTTGCTCCAGAGCGGCCTGCGCCCGGCCCACCATCTCCTGCTCGTTCATGACCCCTCCCCCACCCGTTGTCCAAGCGCCGCTTCGAGCCGCTCGAGGAACGGCACCTGCGCGGCCTTCAGCCGCGTCCGGGCCTCGTCCATGCCGAACCACTCGACCCGGTCGATCTCGGGAAACACGGCGATCCGGCCCGACCGCGGCGGCCACTCCATCTCGAACGTGTTGCTGACCGCCGTGGCCGGGTCGAGATCGCCCTCGACCGCCCAGCCGATCACCACCTTGCCCGACTTCTGGCGGATCTCTCCGAGCTCGATCTGCGGGCCGTGGGGCACCTGGTGGCCGGTCTCCTCGGCGAACTCGCGCCGGGCGACGGCGGCCACCTCCTCGCCCGGCTCGACCTCGCCCTTGGGGATCGTCCAGTGGCCGTGGTCCTTCCTGACCCAGAAGGGCCCGCCGTTGTGCGCCAAGAGCACCTCGAGCGCCCCGCCCCGGAGTCGCCACAGAAGGATGCCCGCGCTCGTCCGTCCCGATTTGTCCTTCGCCATCGGCCGCCTGAATGTACCAGCATGGACGCCGTAGACTGAGTCATGGTTGGTTGCCCCCACTGCGGCCGCGAGACACGCCACGAGGCGGGAGGGCTCGTGAAGCCGAGCCCTCCCGCCTGGTGTGGCATGGCCTCGCTCAGGAGGACAGTGCGACGTTGCGGCGGCCGCGGAGGGTCATCCCGGCACCGCCGACGATCAGTGCGATCAGGAGCGCCGTGGCCGCGCCGATCGCGGCGGCCGTCCAGTCGAAGCCGCCCTTGGTGGACGTCGTGTGGACGACGATGGTGCCCGCGGGGGCCAGCGGGGCCAGCGCCTGGTGCTGCTGGGCCGTGCCGACCAGGTCGACGCGGTCGGGGACGTTGCCCTGCGGCGTGATCCGCGGGCCCGCGCCGATGCGGTCGACGCGATCCGGGGCGAGCGTCACGCGCGCCGCCGCCGCGCCCTTGGCGAGCGCCACGTTGTTCGCAGGCGACACGCTGGCCGTGCCGGTGGCCGGCCGGTAGGTACCGGAGTACACGCCGGTGGTCTGGGACGACTCGGCCTGGCCCGTGTTGATCGCGAGCGGGTGGGCCTGGGCGGCGCCCGTCATGAGGACGAGGGCCGCGGCGGTCGCTGCGGTGAGACGGAGAGTTCGGGTCGTGCTCAGCATGATCGGCTCCTTGGTGGGGGCGAAATCTGTGCCACCGAGGCTAGGGCCGATCCCGGCCTGCGTCTGCATCGCCGGACGCGAACCGGATGTAAACCAGGAAACGTTCAGCCGGTCAGCGGCGAGAACGTGTTCCGGCCGGCCGGGCGGAGCGCGTGCGCCGGCCGGCGGAGCGGCCGCCGTGCGGCTGCCACGACCACGGCGGCCGCGGCCCGATCCGGTCGGAGCCGCCTCCACCGCCACGTCGTGGCTCGTCGGGCGAGGCCCGCAGGACGTCCCTCAGGGCCCAGGCGAGCACCCCAAGGACGACCACCCCGGAGAAGTGGAACCCGAGTGCGACCAGGTCGACGGGTGCCATCGCGCCACCGTAGCCGCGGCCGGCCGCGGCCGCCGTGACGCGGCCGACGTCAGCAGTCGTCGGGCGGCCGCGAGCCCTCGCGGCGCTCGAACTCGATCATGAGCTGACGCAGCAGCCCGTTCAGCTGCGCCTTCTCATCGTCGTTCAGCGCGCCGGCGAAGAGCGCCTCCTTCTGCGCCTGGACGCCGACCGTGCGGCGATAGGTCTCGCGGCCGTGGTCGGTCAGCTCGACGACGACCTTGCGCCGGTCGCCCGGGTCGGGCAGGCGGCGCACAAGGCCCGCCTCCTCCATCCGGTCGAGCCGGTTCGTCATCGCCCCGCTCGAAAGCTCCATGCGCTTCGAGAGCGCGCCTGGCGTGCTGCGGTACGGCTTGCCGGCCTGCGACAGCGCGGAGAGCAGCTTGTACTCGCCGAACTCCAGGCCGAGCTCGCCGAGCGTCTCGTCGAGGGCGCGGTTGATCCGCCGGGCGATCCCGGTGATCCGGTCGACGAGCCCCTCGACCTCGAGGTCGAGATCGGGGAACACGAGGTTGATCGTCTCGAGGAACCGATCGACGTGGTCGCGCTGCGCGCTCCGGGTCGTGTTCGCCATCGCTGTTCTGGAGTGTGTCAGAAATTTCTCTTGACGTCAAGAGATTCCATCGCTAGACTCTCGACGTCAAGATACTTTAGGTCGAGAAAAGGACATTGACGTGCTGCCGACCGACACACACGCAAGACGAATTCTCGCGACCGATCGACACGAGATCCTGCGCGGCGACCCGCCGGCCCCGCGGCCGGCAGGGCCCGTCCGCCACCGCCTCGGATCGTTGCTGGTGGGCGCCGGCATGCGGCTCGCGCCCGACGCCGCCCCGCAGCATCGCTCCCAGGCCCCAAGGCGCTGGGCGGAGTACGCCGCCCGGCAACCGCGCCCCTCGCGGTAGGCCGCCGCATCCGCGGCAGCCGTGCCGGGGACCCCCACGCGCGGTTCCGCTCCGCGCGTGGGGGCCCCGGACGTCGACTGTCCGGGCAGAGCAGGCAGTGCGGCCGTGGGTAGGAAGCCGCCCCGCTCGCGACGCCGCTGCTCGGAACAGAGACGTGTCTTGGCAGGTACCGGATCGGGCCGATCTCGGATTCCCCGGGGATCACGCTACCCGCCCGATGTGGCGGGTTCTGCATCTGCGGATGTGCTTCGTGTGTAACGTCGGATACACTCGCCGGAGGAGGTGACGTGCCCGACTGGCCGATCCTTTCGCCGCTCTCCGAAGACGAGAAGCGCCAGGTGCTGCTGCTGGCCCGCCGGCGCCGGTTCCAGCGCGGTGAGGTCGTGGTGCATCGCGACGACCCGGCCGACACGATGCACCTCGTCCAGACGGGGTCTCTCGCCATCCGCGTGCTCACCCCGCTCGGCGACATGGCGACGCTCGCCATCGTCGGCCCCGGCGGCGTCGTCGGCGAGATGGGCCTCCTGCGCGAAGCGCGCATGCGCAGCGCGACGATCCAGGCGCTCGCCGCCACCGAGACCTACTCGCTCAACCGCGAGACGTTCGACCGCCTGAGGCGCGAGCACCCCGCCGTCGACGCGCTGCTCGTGCAGATCCTGGCCGACCGGGTGGCCGAGATGACCGAGCGGCTCGTCGACGCGCTCTACACGCCGGCGCCACGGCGGGTGGCGTCGTTCATCGAGACGCTGGCCGACCGCTACCGCGACGAGTCCGGCACGGCCACGATCCCGCTCACGCAGGAGGATCTGGCCAGCCTGGCCGGCACGTCCCGCCTGACGGTGAGTCGCGTCCTGCGCGAGATGCGGGCGCGCGGCCAGGTCGAGGTCAGCCGCGGCCGGCTGGTCGTCTACGGCGTGGGAAAGGGATAGGCCGATGCTGCGCGAGATCGCCGAGTACCCCAACTCGTTCGGCCCCCTCGCGGCCGACAGCGAGCGCATCGAGACGCCCCGCTACACCCTCTGCATGGGCCGCGGGTCGAGCTGGAACACCGTGCAGCGGCAGCGCTTCGCCGCGGCCGAGATCGATGAGGTGATGGCTGAGGTACACGCGCATCTGCGCGAGCGCGGCCGCGGCTCCACCCAGTGGGAGGTGGGAAGCGCCGCGGAGCCCGCCGGACTGGCCGACCTGCTGCTCGCGCGCGGGGTCGTGCCCGACAAGGATCCCTACGCGGTGGCGCTCGTGCTCCAGCACGAGCCGCCTGCGGGCCCGGCGGGAGCCGTCGGCCGCCGGGTCGAGACCTTCGCCGAGTACGTCGCCGCCAACGAGGTGCAGTTCGCAGCGTTCGGCGCCGAGGGCGAGGAGCTGGCCGAGTCGCGCGCCCTGCTCGAGAAGTCGTGGGCCGACAAGACGATGATCATGCACGCCGTCTGGATGGACGGCGAGATCGTCTCGGCCGGGACGGCCGCGCCGGTGTCGGAGGGGCTCCTGCTCTACGGCGGCGCGACCGCGCCGCATGCCCGTGGCCGAGGCGGCTATCGGGCCCTGCTCCACGCCCGCTGGGACGAGGCCGTGGCGCGGGGCACGCCCGCCCTGATCACGCAGGGCGGGTCGATGTCCCGGCCGATCCTCGAGCGGGCCGGCTTCGACCCGGTCGGCCACATCCACATCCTGCTCGACGAGTTCGGCGAGCCGGAATCACGCTGACCGCTACGGCGTGATCGTCACCGTGTCGGAGATCCAGTTGCTGGCGTTGCCGTAGGCGTCGACCGCCTCGAACCGCACCATCGTCGCGCCGACCGTCTTGACGGTGGCAGTCGGCCCGTTGCGCAGGGCGCCCCAGGTCACGCCGCCGTCGGTCGACGTCTGGTACTTGTAGCCGGCGAAGCCGGGGCCGGTAGACGCTGAGCCCGAGGCCGTGACGGTCACGGGGTTCACGTTAGTCGGCGCGCCGCCGCAGCTGTCGGTCAGGGTCGGATCGGAGATGGCGGAGAACTCGCCGAAGCCCTGCTGGGCGACGCCGCCGATCTTCGTGAAGTCGCCGCCCGCCTCGACGGTGCCGTTGGCGGCAGCCATCGCGAAGACGCCGAGGACGCCGTTTGCGCTCGGGTGCCACGGCAGGATGTTCCCGGTGAGCTCGTCGAGCGACATCAGGTGGTCGCGGACGGTCGGCGTCCGGCACACGTTGGTGCCGGTCTGGTGGCCACAGTAGTTGTTGAAGTGGCCGCCGACGTAGACGGTGCTCGCGGCGCTGTCCACGGCGATCGCCTGGACGTTGCCGTCGACGCCGCCGATCCACTGCTGCTGCCCGGTGGTCGGGTTGAACGACGCGACGTTGCCGCCGTTGCCGTTGCCCGCGACGAACACGCCGTCGGAGTCGATGGCGAGCGTGATGATCGGGTAGGTCGGGTGCGTGAACCACGACAGCGTCGCGCCCGTCGCCGGGCTGACGGCGCCGATGTAGCGCTGGCCGAAGCTCGAGTTGATCGTCTGGAAGTTGCCGCCCACGATGAGGCGCGCGCCGTCGGTCGTGAGCCCGATCGCGGTCACCTTCTGGTCGGTGCTGGCCGTCCAGCCCGGGACGAGCGCGCCGGTGCCGAGGTCGACCTGGGCCAGGTGGTTGGCGGTGGCCTTGTCGGCCGTCGTGAAGGCGCCGCCCATGTAGAGGCCGGTCGCGCCGATCGCGAGCGCGTTCACCGAGCCGTTGGTCTTCGCCTTGAAGGTCTGGATCGGGGCGCCGGTCGTGGCGTCCACGGCGGCGACGCGGGCGTGCGTCTTGTCGCCGACGGTGCCGAAGGTGCCGCCCAGATAGACGGTCTGGCCGGACACGGCGATGCTCTGCACGGTGTTGTTCGTGTTCGGGTCCCAGGGGAGGAGCTCGCCGGTCTGCACGTTCACGGCGTAGGCGTGGTTGCGCATGACCTCGCCGGTCCCGAGCGGCGAGCCCGAGGGCCGCACCGACGTGAACTCCCCGCCCACGTACGCGGTCGAGCCGACCACGACGATGGTCTCGACGCGGCCGTTCGTCTGCCACGAGGCACCGACAGGGATCGAGCCCGGCGGCACGGCTGCCTCCGCTCCTCCAGCAACGATCAGGGTGACAAGCACCGCAATGACCGCCGCGCCCACACGCATGCGCGTCACTCCGCCTCCAGGCAGGTCGACTTCGTCCAGCCTCCAACGTACGAGCGTATTGCACGTTTGACAACACGCTAGGCGGGGAGCGCGGCCCGGCCACTGACGCGAGCCCCTTGAGTGGGGTAGTCTTTGCCGCCGCAACTATGCGCAAGATCCAGAGCCAGGGTGTCCACCACATCACGCTCGTCGGCGCCGACCGGCGCACGTCGATCGACTTCTGGGAAGGCGTGCTCGGGATGCCGTTCGTGTTCGAGCAGCCGAACCTCGACAACGAGTCGGAGAGCCACCTCTACTTCGACCCGGGCGACGGGCGCCTGATCACGGTGTTCACCAACGAGGAGCGCACGGCCGACGCGACCCGCACGTCGACCGACCAGGGCTGCGTGCACCACATCGCGTTCTCGCTCTCGCAGGCAACGTTCAAGCAGACCGTCGAGCGGCTCGACGAGCGCGGCGTCCGCCACAGCGGCGTGAAGGACCGCGGATTCATGGACTCGATCTATTTCGAGGACCCGCTGGGGCTCCTGATCGAGCTCGCGTCCTACCGGTTCGAGCCGCCGTTCGGCTACGCCCACTCCGACGTCCTGCTCGAGGCGCACAAGCTGCGCGAGGAGCGGGGCGAGTACAACATCGCCGAGATCCACCTGGCCGACGCCATCGAGCTCATGACGCGGCGGTCGCGGCCGTCGCTCTCGCAGGACCGGTCCCCCAAGAACCCGTACGCGGATGGTTGATCGGCGAATCCACGCGCGCCTGGACGCACGACGGTCGGCCGGCCGGCGAACCGCTGGTGGCGCTGCGGCTGCGAACCGTCGCATCGCCGCGTCCTCGGTCGCGCCCATATCTTGGCCCAATATGAACGCTCCCTGCGTCCTTGCGCTGCTCGGTTCGCAGCCGCCCAGGACATCACGGGACTCACCGATCAACCATCGAGGAGGTTTCGGATGGCGACAATGACGCTGCACGTGCTGAAGCCGAGCGTCAACAATCTGACGGTGCGGATCTTCGTCCGCGCGGCGGGGCTCGAGTTCGAGGAGGTCGACGTCTGGGGCAGCACGCAGACGCCCGAGTTCCTGGCCAAGAACCCGGCCCATCTGACCCCGATGATCGAGCACGCGGGGCTGCCGCGGACGACGCTCTGGGAGAGCTGCGCGATCATGGCCTACCTGTGCAACACGCACGGCCTGGAGCAGTTCTATCCCAGCGACCCGGGCAAGCGGGCGATGATCGACAGCGCCAACTTCTACCTGATCGGCACGCTCTACCCGCTGCTCGCCCGCGCCACCTACCCGGCGCTGAACTTCCCCCAGTACCCGGGCGAGGTGGGCTCGTCGAACGCCGACGACGCCGCCAAGGCCGAGGCCCAGCAGGCCGCCGAGAGGGCCCTGGCCGAGCCGCTCGACGTCTACCGGGCGTTCTTCCTCGACGGCAAGCGCTTCATCGGCGGCGACCATCCCTCGATCGCCGACATCCGCCTCGCCGCCAGCCTGGAGTTCCTGGCCTCGATCGACTACGACATGCCGGCGTGGGCGAGGGAGTTCATGGACGCGATGGCCGAGGACCTCGGCGACGCGTACACCGAGCCCGCCGCCGACGTGCGCGGCTACATCGAGTACGTGCGCTCGCAGGCGCCGGCCTAGCTCGTGCGCCCCGCGTGGGGACTGTCCCGATTGACCGGGGACAGTCCCCACTTCGCTCAGGCGGGGGTCGCGCCGGGGCGCGGCGCGACCAGGGCGGCCGTCGCCAGGGCGAGCGCGGCCGTCGCGCCGAAGAGCAGTGCGTAGTCCGCCACGTAGCGCGCCCAGCGCGAGCAGGTAGGGCGCCGCGAACCCGAGATACGTGAACGCGTAGAAGACCGCGGTCAGGCGGGCCAGATCGTGGCCGGATGCCATCCGCTGCACCTCGACGAGCCCGGCCACGAGGCACCGGCCGTAGGCGCCGCGCCGCCTGCTCGAGCCGCTGCGAGTCTAACGCTCGACGTGAGCGTGAGATAAACGGTTACCGTGTCGGATCGCCCCAATTGGGCGATCCGCTGCTTGGTATCCTCGCCCGGCTTTGAGGTTCGACTCGTGACTCGGGCGCTCTACGAGGTCGGCGGCTTTTGCGTGCGCCGACGCTGGTACGTGATCGCGACGTGGCTGGTGGTGGCGGTCGGGCTGCACCTGTGGGCGGCGTCGCTCGGCCAGAACTGGAACGACAACCTGACGCTGCCGGGGACGGGCTCGACGAACGCCACCAACCTGCTGCAGCAGAAGCTGCCCCAGCAGGCCTACGGCAGCATCCCGCTCACGCTCGTCGACCACTCCGGCCAGATCGGGGACTCCGCCAGCACGAGCGCGATCAACGCGACCGTGAAGAACCTGAAGGCGGTGCCCCACGTCACCAGGGTGGTCAGCCCGCTCGACCAGGGCGCCCAGGGGCTCGTGAGCAAGGACCGGAAGGTCGCCTACATCTCGGTGACGCTGAACACCGGCTCGGGCAGCACGACGGACCAGGACGCCCAGGACATCCTCGACGCGGCCGATCCGGCGGCGAAGGCGGGCCTCGAGCCGTCCGTCGGCGGCTACGTCGGCCAGAAGCTGTCCCGGCCGTCGACCGAGAGCAGCGAGGCGATCGGGATCGCGGCCGCGGTCGTGATCCTCGTGATCGCCTTCGGGACGGTGACGGCGATGTTGCTCCCGATCATCACCGCCATCCTCGGGCTGCTGACGACGCTCGCGCTGATCACCGCGATCAGCCACCTCACCGCCGTGCCCACGGTCTCGCCGACGCTGGCGACCATGATCGGGCTCGGCGTCGGCATCGACTACTCCTTGTTCATCGTCACGAAGCACAAGCTCCAGCTCGGCCACGGGATCGAGATGAACGAGTCGATCGCCCGCGCGGCCGCCACCTCCGGGGGCGCGGTCCTGTTCGCCGGCGTGACGGTCGTGATCGCGCTCTGCTCGCTGGTCGTGGCCGGGATCCCGCTCGTCTCGACGCTCGGCTACACGGCGGCCATCGCCGTGGCCGTCTCGGTGCTCGCGGCGATCACGCTGCTGCCGGCACTGCTCGGAGCGCTCGGCGAGCACATCAACTCCCTGCGCGTGCACATCGGCCGCACCCACCCCGACGACCACCAGCCGCACGGCTGGGCGCGGATGGCGCGCGCCGTCGGCCGCAACCCCTGGCCGTACATGATCGGGAGCACCGTCCTCCTGCTCGTGCTGGCGTTCCCGCTCATCAACCTGCGGCTGGGCCAGCAGGACAACAGCGTGTTGCCGAAGTCCACGACCCAGCGGCAGTCGTACGACGCGATGGCAACCGGGTTCGGGGCCGGGTCGAACGGGCCGCTCCTGATCGCCGTGAAGTTCCCGACACCGGCGCAGCCCGCCCAGGCGGGGGGCGACCCGACCACCGACCCGCGCCTGACGAGCCTCCAGAACACCATCGCGAAGACCGCCGACGTGCAGTCGGTCGCGCCCGCCACGGTCGATCCGTCAGGTACCGGCGCCGTGTTCAGCGTGGTCGCGAAGACGTCGCCATCGTCCGACCAGACCCAGGACCTGGTGAACAACCTGCGCGACACGGTCATCCCCAAGGCAGTCGCGAGCTCCGGCCTGACCGTGTACGTCGGCGGCCAGACCGCCGGATACATCGACCTGGCGGAGAAGATCGGCGCGAAGCTGCCGCTGATGATCGCGATCGTCGTGCTGCTGAGCTTCGTCGTGCTCATGCTCGCGTTCCATTCGGTGGTGATCCCGATCAAGGCCGCGGTGATGAACCTGCTCTCCGTGGGCGCCGCATACGGCGTCGTCACGTTCATCTTCCAGGAAGGGCACGGGATCGGCCTCGTCGGCCTGCCCCACGCGATCCCGATCGTGAGCTACGCACCCCTGCTCATGTTCGCGATCCTGTTCGGCCTCTCGATGGACTACGAGGTCTTCCTCGTCAGCCAGATCCAGGAGCGCTACCACGCCACCGGCGACGCCGGCGAGGCGGTGGTCGAAGGCCTCGCCCGGACCGGTCGCGTGATCACGTCGGCGGCGCTCGTGATGGTGTTCGTGTTCTCGAGCTTCGTCCTGAACGGCGATCCGGTGGTGAAGCAGTTCGGCATCGGGCTCGCGGTCGCGATCGCGCTCGACGCGACGGTGGTGCGCTGCATGCTCGTCCCGTCCGTGATGGAAGTGCTCGGCCGCCGCAGCTGGTACCTGCCCGGGTTCCTCGACCGCGTCCTCCCGCGCGTGAACGTCGAGGGCACCGGCGTCTTCGACGAAGAGGTCGAGGCGCCCACCCCGGCCATCATGTCCTGACCTGCGCGAACGCCGCGGGCCCGATCGCTACGGTGCGCGCTCGATGAGTTTCGGCCGCCTGCCCGGTCTTCAGTGACAGACTCGAAGACCTTCAAGGAGCCACTTCCATGCAGAACCACATCAACACCACCAACACCGGAGCGGAGACATGAGCGGCGTCGAGGGCAACAGGCGCTGGCTGGCGCTGATCGTGCTCTGCTCGGGCAGCCTCATGATCGTGCTCGACACGACCATCGTGAACGTCGCCCTGCCGTCGATCCGCCAGGATCTCGGCTTCACCGAGACGTCGCTCGCGTGGGTCGTGAACGCCTACCTGCTGACGTTCGGCGGGTTCCTGCTGCTGGGCGGCCGGCTGGGCGACCTGTTCGGCCACCGCCGCCTGTTCCTGTCCGGGATCGCCCTTTTCACGCTGGCGTCGCTTGCGTGCGGCCTGGCCACCTCCCAGCACGTCCTGATCGGCGCGCGGGCGGTGCAGGGCCTCGGCGGCGCGATCGTCTCGGCCGTCTCGCTGTCGCTGATCATGACCATGTTCACCGAGGCCGGCGACCGGGCCAAGGCGATGGGGGTGTTCGGCTTCGTCGCCGCCGGCGGCGGCACCGTCGGCGTGCTGCTCGGCGGCGTCCTCACCGACGTGCTCGACTGGCACTGGATCTTCATCGTCAACCTGCCGGTGGGCGTGGCCGTCTTCGGCCTCTGCTTCGTGCTGCTCCCGTCCGGGCGCGGCCAGGCGCAGACGCAGCTCGACGTCGCCGGCGCGGTCACCGTCACCGCGGCCCTGATGCTGGCCGTCTACGCCATCGTGAACGGCAACCAGACCGGCTGGACGTCGGATCAGACGCTCGGCCTGCTGGCCGCGTCGCTCGCCCTGCTCGGCGTGTTCCTCGTGATCGAGGCGCGGGTGGCGTCGCCGCTCATGCCGCTCGGCCTGTTCCGCCTGCGCAACGTCGCCACCTCGAACGTGGTCGGCATCCTGTGGGCGGCGGGGATGTTCGCCTGGTTCTTCCTCTCGGCGCTCTACCTGCAGCTGATCCTCGGCTACAGCCCGCTGCGGGTCGGCCTGGCGTACCTGCCGACGAACCTGATCATGGCCGCGTTCTCGCTCGGCCTCTCCGCCAAGCTCGTGATGCGCTACGGCGTCCGCATCCCGCTCGGGGTCGGCCTCTCGCTGGCCGGAGCCGGGCTCGTGCTGTTCGCCCGCGCACCCGTCGGCGGCAGCTACATCACAGACGTCCTGCCGAGCATGGTGCTGCTCGGGTTCGGCGCGGGCATGTCGTTCAATCCGCTGCTCCTGGCCGCGATGAACGACGTCGACCCGGCCGAGTCCGGCCTGGCCTCGGGCGTCGTCAACACCGCCTTCATGATGGGCGGGGCGCTCGGCCTGGCCGTGCTCACAAGCGTGGCCGCGTCGCACACGAGCGACCTGCGCGCGTCGGGCGAGGCTCACCTCGAGGCGCTGGTCGGCGGCTATCACGTCGCCTTCCTGCTCGGCGCGGTGTTCGCGTTCGCCGCGGCGGCGATCGGCGCCTCGGTGCTGCGTGCCGACGTGCAGGCGCAGGGCGGCCACGAGCCGGCCGGTGAGCTCGCGACCGAGTCCGAGTAGGATGGGCGCGATGGGTACCTTCACGGTGACGTTCCGTGGCCGCGCGAGGGCGCGGCGCACGGCCGCAGGCCGGCCACGGCCGGCACTTCCTGCGTAGCGCCGGGCTGGCGGCCGAGATCGTCGCCTCGGCCGGCGTTCGCGACGGCGAGCTCGTGGTCGAGATCGGCGCCGGCTTCGGCCGGCTGACGGCCCCGCTCCGAAGCGCCGGAGCGCGGGTCGTCGCCGTCGAGCTCGACCCCGGGCTCGCAGGCTCGCTTCGGCGCCGCTACGGCGGCGACCAGGTGACGGTGATCGAGGCGGACTTCCTGGCCCTGGCGCCGCCGGCCGAGCCCCACCGCGTCGTCGGCAACGTGCCGTTCGCGATCACGACGCCGACCCTGCGCCGGCTGCTGGACGATCCCGCGTCCGCGCTCGCCCGGGCCGACCTGATCGTCCAGGACGGGCTCGTACGCAAGCGGGCGGCGACGCGGCCCTCGACGTTGCTGGCGCTGCGCTGGCAGCCGTGGTGGCGGCTCCAGGCCGAGCGGCATCTGCCGGCGGCGTGCTTCGACCCGCCGCCCCGGGTCGACGCAGCGCTGCTCGCGATCCGGCCGCGGCGGCCGGCGCTGCTGCCGGTGGAGCAGGCCGCGGGCTACCGGGCGTTCCTCGAGGCCGGCTTCACCCGCGACGCGCGCCCGGTGCGGCGGGCGCTCGCGTTGCCGCCGCGCACCTGGAAGCGCTTCGCCCGCACCCGGGGCCTGCAGCCCGACGCCCGCCCGCACGACCTGGACGTGTGGGACTGGGTAGCCCTCTTCGGCCTCGCAGCCTGACCGGGGTCAGACCCCGCACGCCGGCAAACCACCGGGGGCCTGACCCCAACACTGCTCCATCTCGACCACGGTCAAAGTGGCCGAGCGCCGGCCGCCTGACCGGGGTCAGACCCCGTACGAAAGTGTCACCGAAGTGCAACGGCCGCCGTTCGGGGTCTGACCCCGATGCGGGACTGACACAATGCGCCGCATGCGCGCGCTCGTGAACCCCGCCGCCGACCCCGCCCGGGTGCCGCCGCCGAGCACCGACGCCCGCGCGTTCCACGAGCGCATGGCCGGATACCGGCCGACACCCGTGCACGATCTGCCCGGCGTCGCCCGCGAGCTCGGGCTCGGCGCGGTCGGGCTGAAGGACGAGTCCGACCGCTTCGGCCTGCCGGCGTTCAAGGTGCTCGGCGCCTCGTGGGCCGTCGAGCAGGCGCTGCGCGAGCGGCCGAACGTGCGCACGCTCGTCGCCGCCAGCGCCGGCAACCACGGCCGTGCGGTGGCGCACGTCGCGGCCCTGCGCGGGCTGCACGCGCGGATCTTCCTGCCCGGCCGCTCGACGCCGGGCCGGCGCGAGGCGATCGCCGGTGAGGGCGCCGAGGTCGTGGTCGTGGACGGCGCCTACGAGGACGCCGTCGCGGCAGCCGCCGAGGCGGCGGCCCAGCCGGACGCGATCGAGATTGCCGACATCGGCGACTCCGGCCCCGCCCGGTGGGTGATCGACGGCTACCACACGCTCTTCGCCGAGGCCGCCGCCCAGGCGGCACACGACCTCATCCTGGTGCCGGTCGGGTGCGGTTCGCTCGCGGCGGCCGCCGCCCGCCACGGCGCCGCCGCCGGCGCGGCGGTCGTCGGCGTCGAGCCGGTGACGGCAGCCTGCCTGACCGCTTCCATCGCCGCCGGAGAGCCGACGGCCGTGACGACGCCGGGGACGACCATGGCGGGCCTCGACTGCGCCGAGATCTCGACGTCAGCCTGGCCGACGCTGCGGCACGGCATGCACGGGATGGTCACCGTCTCGGATGCCGAGACGCACGCCGCGATGCGGGGCCTGGCCGCGCAGGGCCTCGAGATCGGCGACTGCGGCGCGGCCACGCTGGCCGCGCTCGAGGTGCTCGCGGCCGAGGACGAGTGCAGGGACCTGCGCCGGGCGGTGGGCCTGGGGTCGGAGACGCGCGTGCTGCTCGTCGCCACCGAGGGCGCGAGCGACCCGGAGGGCTACCGTTGCGTCGTCAGCGGGCCGGGCTGACGCCGACGGCCGCCCAGACGACCGCCGGGATCGTGAACGGGCCGTCCCCGAGCTCCTCCCGGCAGCGTTCCCGCACCGCCGCCCGGCGCTGCTCGTCGATCCCGATCAGGTAGCTCCCCGCCGGCCCGACGCCCAGCGTGAACGGCTGGAACCAGTCGTCGAACGTCTGGTGCTCGACGACGGCCGGCTGCTCGACCGTGCGGATGTCCTCGATGCCGGCTTGCGTGAACAGCGCCTCGAGGTGACCGGCGCGGCCGCCGACGACCGCCATCTCGCCGCGCGCGTTCGGGTCGAGCGCGACCGCCGCCCGCCAGAATGGGCTGAACGGCGCCCGCCCCCCGGCCGTGTCCCAGACGGACGCGGCCACGGCGCCGCCCGGCCGGGTCACCCGGGCCATCTCCCGCAGCCCCTGCACCGCATCGCGCATGAAGTGGACGACGAGCTGCGAGAGCGCAGCGTCGAATTCCCCGTCGTCGAACGGCAGCTCCTCGGCGGTGCCGCGGCGCACGTCCACGCCGGGGAACCGCGTCCCGATCGCCTCGACGAACGGCGGTGACGGGTCGATCCCCGCCACCGAGCCCGCACCCAGGCGGGCCACCAGCTCGGCGGTGAGCATCCCCGACCCGCAGCCCACGTCGACCGCCCGCTGGCCGGCGGCGACGCCGGCGAGGTCGGCAAGCTGCGGCGACAGGGTCACCGAGTAGCGGCCCATGAAGCGGTCGTACGAGTCTGCGGAGACGTCGAAGCTCATGCGAACAGTCCCTGCCCAACGTACCCGCCCGGAGCGACGCCTGCAGGGAGAGCGAAGACCGCGCTCGACGTGTGCCTGATGTACTCGTTCAGCCCATCGCCCGCTCCGAGCCGAGCTCGCCGGTGGCCGGATCGATCCCGTCGGTGTACGAGTAGCCGCGGCGGAGGATGCGCAGCTTCCCTCCCAGCCGATGGACTTAGGGTGCCCCAATCTTAGGGCGACCTAAGTATGTATATACGCTCGCCGGAGGTCAAATCGGAAGGGGCGCCGGCGCCATTCGTGAAATACTCGCCCGCGACCGACCCGGGAGACCTCGATGCCGACCGATTCGATGGGCCGTGGCTGGGCCGACGTGCTTGCGGAGATCCCGCTCTTCGCCGGCCTCTCCAAGCGCCAGGTGAACAAGATCGCGAAGCTGGCCAAGACGCGCCGATATGCGCGCTTCACCCCGATCGTCCGCGCGGGCGACCGCGGCGACAGCTTCTACGTCATCCTCGACGGCACCGCCCTGGTGAAGCTGCCGGGCAAGCGCGGGGTGCGCCTCGGCGCCGGCGACTGGTTCGGCGAGATGGCGTTGATCGACGCCGCACCGAGGGCCGCGACCGTCGAGGCGCAGACGGATGTGTTCGCGATGCTGCTCGGCCGAAACGCCTTCCTGAAGACGGTTCAGGACGAGCCGAAGATCGCGATCGCGCTGCTGCAGACGATGGCCGAGCGGCTGCGCGCGTCCGAGCGCTCCGCCTCTCACTGAATAAAAGGGATCTGGCGCCGTGTATTCACCGGTCTAACCACTTTCCAACGGGGGCGCCGGACCGGTGCCGTATACTCCGCCGACCCGTGCCCCGCCAACGTCGCCGCGCGCCGCCGGCCGCTGCGAACGAGGAGCTGCTTGGCAACCACGACGCCGCCCAGAGGTCCGGGCGAGGGAGATTCCCCCCGGCGCGCGAAGATGGTGATCTACGAAAGTGGGCCACCGCAAAAGCCACCCCGGCGGGGGGGCCGCAGACGCCACCGACTGCCGCGCTGGGCGCGCTGGATCCTGGCGACGATGGGCCTGCTGGTGCTCATCGTGCTGGCCGCCGGCGGCTACGAGTTGTGGTACCTGAACAACGTCTACAACAAGGTCACCAAGATCCACGGGAAGAACGACCAGAACGCGTCCAAGCGCCTCGCACAGCAGATCCCGACGTCATCGCAGCCGATCACGGCGCTCATGATCGGCTCCGACCACCGCACGGACGGCGCCACAGGCAAGAACGGCCTCTCGGACACGCTGATGCTGGCGCGGCTCGACCCCAAGCACCACGTCATCTCGCTGCTCTCGATCCCGCGTGACCTGTGGGTGCCGAGCCTCGGGGCGAAGATCAACTCGGCCTACTCGGCCGGCGGCGACAACGCCTCGCTCCAGGCGGTCGAGGGAGTCACGGGCCTCAAGCCCAACTACCTGATCAACGTCGACTTCGCCGGGTTCCAGCGGCTGGTCGACACGCTCGGCGGCATCTACGTGAACGTCGACCAGTACTACTACAACCCGCCCAGCATCTCGCCGTCGACGGGCTTCTCGGCGATCGACGTCAAGCCCGGCTACCAGAAGCTGAAGGGGGCCGACGCGCTGGCCTTCTCGCGCTACCGGCACACTGACGACGACTTCCACCGCCAGGCTCGCCAGCAGATGTTCCTACGAGCGTTCGAGGCCCGCGCCTCCGACCGCTTCCACGGCATCTCGGTCACCGACATCCCGTTCATCAACGACCTTCTCGGCGCGATCTCGGACAGCGTCACGATCATCGGCCCGCATGAGAAGGCGCCCAGTCCGCAGACCCTGCTCTCGTTCGCCGCGACGGCGTACGAGGCCCGCGCGCACGTGGTCACGATCCACCTCGACTGGACGCCGTACACCGCCCCCGACGGCGAGGCGGCCCTGAACGTGACGAACATGTCGTCGGCGATCGCGCAGTGGCGGCATCCGTGGAAGCTCGAGAACGCGGGTTCGTCGCTGCCGACCGGGCGCGGGCACCACACCAAGCCCGCGTGGAAGCCGGCCGTCGACCCGGCGGGCGTGCACGTTGCCGTCCTGAACGGCAACGGGGTGAAGGGCGCGGCCGGGAAGACCGTGCACGGCCTGGCCGCCTGGGGGTACGCCGCCCACGCCGGCAACGCGCCGCGGCAGGACTATCCCGCCACGTGGGCCTACTACCGGCCCGGCGACCAGGCCGTCGCCGGCGACGTCGCCCACATCCTCGGCGGAGGCGCGACGGCCGCGCCGATGCCCGCCGCGATCGCCGCCGCGACCGGGCCGAAGGCCAAGGTGGCGGTCGTGATCGGGCAGGGCTTCGTCGGCAAGGTGGCGCTGATCGCGCCCAAGAAGACGCCCACGAAGGCCACCGGGCCGCCGGCCACGATCACGAAGACGACGGCGTACCGGGCCGACTTCCAGCACGTCCAGAGCGTCCTGCACTTCCCGATCATGTACCCGACCGCGATGCAGAACCAGTACTCCCTGTGCCCCTGGGTGCCGACGCCGGCGGGCTCGGGAACGCTCAGCTGCGACGGAACGTCGACGTCGCCGATCCGCATCTACGGGATCGGAGCCGCCGGCAAGGGCTGGAATTCCATGTACGCCGTGTTCAAGGGGCCAACGGCGATGGGTCCCTACTTCGGCATCGAGGAGACGCGCTTCACCGACGCGCCGCTCCTGCAGACGCCGAACGCGACCCGCAAGCTCGACGGGCGCACGTACATGTTCTTCTTCAACGGCAGCCACATCCAGACGATCGCCTTCGTCCAGAACGGCGTCGCCTACTGGGTGCAGAACACCCTGCTCGACGACCTCACCGATCCCGAGATGCTCGCGATCGCCCGGTCGCTCAAGCCCGTCGGGTGAGGAAGTCGCCGAGCAGCCGGTCGAAGGTCTCGGGCCGCTCCATGCTCGGCAGATGGCCGGCGTCGGGGATCGACGCCTCGGCCGTGTCGGGCAGGCTCGCCACGATGTGCCGGGCGATGGCGTGGATGTCGGGCTGGTCGGCCTCGCCGATCACGACAAGCGTGGGCTGGGTCACCTCGCCCAGGCGCTCGCCGAGGTCGGACACGAGCGGCTCCTCGAGGTCGCCGACCTCCAGGTAGCTCGGCACCTGCAGCTCGAGCGCGCGCAGCTGCATCGCGTGGGCATGGCGGCGCAGCTCCGGGTCGACGTCCTCCGGCCGGCGGCCGGGGCCGTCGATCCAGAAGCGCACGTTGACCTCCGCGGCCTCGGCGAAGTCGCCGCGCTCGATCGCCTCGTCCTCTGCCGCCCAGTACTCCTTGACGGCATCCGACCACTCATGGCCGGGCACACCGGATCCGACGAGGACGAGCGCCGAGACGCGCTCCGGATGCGCGACGGCCACCTCGAGCGCCACCCGTCCGCCCATCGACGTGCCGACGACCACGGCCTCGGCGATGCCGGCCGCGTCCATCACGGCAACCAGATCGCCCGCGTGCGAGTACGCGCCCGGCGGCACCGGCGAGCGGCCGAAGCCGCGCATGTCGTGGCGGATCAGGCGATGCCGGCCGGCGAGCGTGCGCCACTGCGGATCCCACATGCCGCTGTCGCAGATGCCGGCATGGACGAGGACCAGCGGCGGCCCGTCGCCGGCCGTCTCGGCATGGATGCCGTCGGGGCCGTTCACCCCTCGTAGCGGACGGCGTCGACCGTCTCGTGGATGCCCTCGTCCCAGGTCTTCTGATGCGGGCCGCCCTCCATCATGAGCGCGCGCTGGACGTCCATCCGGTCGGCGTCGGCGGCATAGGCCCGGGCGCCGCCGCGCGACGTGAACTCGACGACGCCGATGAACTCGTTCGCGTCGTCGATCGACCGCGCGATCCAGTGGCCGACGGCGCCGTGCTTCACCCGCTCCGGCTCGTGGGCGTCGAAGGCCTCCTTCCAGCTCTCGAAGTCGCCGCCGCGGAAGCGGATGACGAATTGGACGCTCCCGGGTCGTTCCATGCTCACCCCTGTCGGTCGTGGCTGAGGATCCCGACCACCTGGAACCAGGCCGGCTCGGGCTCCGGATTCTGCTCGACCCGCATGCCCAGCCGCCGCATCACGCCGATCGAGGCGAGGTTCTCGCGCTCGGTGGTCGCGACGACGCGGGCCAGATCGAGCTCGACGAAGGCGTGGTCGATGAGGACGGCGGCGGCCTCGGCGGCGATGCCGCGGCGGCGGTGCTCGGGCGCGACCGCCCAGTAGAGGCCGACCTCGGGCAGGAACCGCCGGCCCGGCTCGGGCCACGACGGCAGCAGCCCGAACGGGCCCAGCGACGGGACGAGCCCGACGAGGCCGACCACGCTGCCCGACTCGTTCAGCGCGATCGCCCGCTCGCCGTACGGCGGCTGACGCAGCTCGTCCAGCTGCTCGTAGGCGAGCTCGGTCCAGCGCAGCCACCGCTCCCGTTCGCCGCCCATCATCGCCTCGACGGCGGCGCGATCGCCGGCGTCGAGCTCGCGCACCGTCAGCCGTGTTGTCCGAAGCGGCGGGATCCGCACGCCGCGCACACTACCGCCGCCGCTACACTCGCCGCCGATGCGCGTAGGCCGGGTGATCACGGTGGTCGGCTGCCACGCCGGCGGCGAGATCGGAAACGTCGTCACGGGCGGCGTGCTGCCGCCGCCGGGCGCGACCGTCTTCGAGCAGATGCAGGCGCTGCGCCGCGACGGCGACGGCCTGCGCCGGCTGCTCCTGCGCGAGCCCCGCGGCAGCGTCGCCTGCCACGCCAACCTGGTCGTGCCACCGACCCGGCCGGACTGCGACGCCGGGTTCATCATCATGGAGCCGACCGAGTACCCGCCGATGTCCGGCTCGAACACGATCTGCACCGCCACCGTCCTGCTCGAGACGGGCATGGTGAGGATGACCGAGCCCGAGACGAGGCTCCGGCTCGAGGCTCCCGGGGGCGTCGTCGAGGTGCGGGCGCAGTGCCGCGACGGCCGCTGCGAGAGCGTCGAGGTGACGAACGTCCCCGCCTTCGCCGACCGGCTGGATGCGCCGCTCGAGGTGGAGGGGATGGGCACGCTCACCGTCGACGTCAGCTACGGCGGCATGTGGTATGCGATCGCCGACGCCGCCGCGCTCGGCTTCGCGATCGAGCCGGACGAGGCGCGCGACCTGTCCCTGGCCGGCGAGCGCATCCGCGAGGCGGCGCGCGCGCAGCTGCCCTGCGCCCACCCGGAGAACCCGGACATCGCCGGCGTCAGCATCGTCCAGATCGCCGGGCCGTGGCGGGGCGTCGGCGCGGTGAGCCGAAACGCGGTGGTGATCGCGCCAGGCCGGCTCGACCGCTCGGCCACGGGCACCGGCCTCTCGGCGCGGATGGCGGCCCTCCACGCCCGCGGCCTGATGCGCCCCGGCGACGGGATGACGCATGCCTCGGCGATCGGCTCGACCTTCGACGGGCGGATCGTCTCGGAGACCCGGGTCGGCGGCCGGCCGGCGATCGTGCCGGCGATCCGCGGGAGCGCCTGGATCACCGGCGTCTCGCAGCTCGTCGTCGACCCGACCGACCCCTTCCCGGAGGGCTATCTGCTCTCCGACACCTGGGGTGTGAGCGGGTCGGACGTCCAGCCGTCGTAGCGGGGCGCGATGGTAGATTCGCGCGAGCCCCCGCGATGACGAACCCCTTCCAGACAGACGGCACGTGGCTGCGCTGTGCGCTGCACGCCCACACCACCCGCTCCGACGGCGAGCTCCAGCCCGAGGCGCTCGTCGACCACTACGAGCGGGCCGAGTGGACCGGGCTCGCCGTCACCGACCACTGGACGATCACCCGGCCGCCGGCGCGCGACGGGATCGTGCTCGTGCCCGGGATCGAGCTCACCTGCCGCACCGAATCGGGCATCTGGGTCGACGTGCTCGTCTACGGGCTCGACCGCGAGCTCGACGTCGAGCCCGACAACTACGACTCGTATCCCGACCTGCCCGACGCCATGGCGTTCGTGGCCGAGCACGGCGGGGTCGCCTACATCGCCCACCCCTACTGGACGAACGTGCCGATGGACATCGTCCCCGGCCTGCCGGCGGTCGTCGGCATCGAGGTCTACAACGCCGGCTGCGAGATCGAGTGCGGCCGCGGGCTCTCGACCGTGCACTGGGACATGCTGCTCGACGCCGGCCACCCGTGCTTCGCCGTCGCCTGTGACGACACCCACTACGCCGGCTTCGACTCGGGCCACGCCTGGACGATGGTGCGGGCGGCCGAGCCGACGGCCGAGGGCGTGGTCGCAGCCCTGCGCGAGGGGGCGTCCTACGCCTCGACCGGCCCGCGCTTCGACACGATCGAGCCGGTGCCGGGCGGCCTGCTCGTCCGCTGCAGCCCGTCCAAGTCGGTCACGCTGCTCACCGGGCCGGAGGACGGCGGCCGGGCGACGGTCGGGCGGCTGGCGTTCCGCCACCGCGCGAAGATCGTCGACCGCGACCCGTCGTCGGGCCTGGTCACCGCCGTCGAGTTCGCGCCGCCGCCCGGCGCCGCCGCCGCCCGCATCGAGCTGGCGGACGGCGACGGCGGGACCGCCTGGTCGAACCCGGTCGTCTTCTAGAGGTTCGTCTCCGGCGTGTCGCCGGGCGCCTCGTCCTCGGCCAGGATCTGGTACAGGCTGCGGCGGGCGCCGCGCAACACCTCCTGGGCCTTCTCGCGCTGCGCCGGCGTGCCGGCCATGCCCACCTGACGCACCGCGCCGAGCACCTGGAACGCCAGGCTCCGCAGGTCGCCGTGCTCGTCGTGAGCCTCGGCGGCCACCTGCTCCCACGGCGGCGGTGAGGGCAGCTCGGCCGCCCGCTGGCGGCCCGCGTCGGTCAGCTCGTAGACGCGCCGGCCTGTGTCGGACTTCTGCTCGCGGACGAGCTCCTCGTCCTCGAGCTGCTGGAGCGTCGGGTAGACCGAGCCCGGGCTGGGGTTCCAGGCCCCGCCGGTGCGCTCGCCGAGCTCGCGGATGATCTGGTAGCCGTGCATGCCCTGCTCGGCAAGGAGCGCCAGGATCGCGGCGCGGATGTCACCGCGCCCGGCCCGGCGGCCGCCGCCGAAGAAGGCGTTGCCGCGGCCGCCGCCCCAGCCGCCGCGCCCGAACGGGTCGCCCCCGCCGTGCCGGCGCCTGGAGAACATGTGCATCCCGTGGTGGCGGCGCCGCTTTCGGGCCCACCCCGCCGGGATCGTCTCTGCGTAGGTCATCGAATCCTCCTAGTCGTGTTCGTCTCAATGACTATCGCGTCACATCACGATATATCGTAACTGTGTCGCTGTCAAATTCGCAGGCCGGCGGCTACCCCGGCAATTGGCACTCGCAGCGCGTGCCAATTGCCTGGCTTCAGGCCGGGGCGCGCTCGCGCTCGGAGACCGCAACCGCAACGGCGGCGACGATCACGGCGCTCGCGACGACGGCGCCCGCGGTGAGCGACTCACCGGCGACCGCCCACCCCAGCACCACCGCGACCGCCGGGTTCACGAAGGCATACGTGGCGACACGGGCCGGGGCGACGACGCGCAGCAGCCACACGTAGGCCGAGAACGTGAGCACGGTGCCGAAGACGACGAGATAGGCGAGCCCGCCGATCGAGCGCTCCGAGATGTCGGCGAGGTGGAGCGACGAGAGCTCGCCCGATCCGGCGGCGACCGCGGTCAGGATGACGCCGCCGGCGAGCAGCGGCATCGCCGCGCCGACCACCGGCGAGCGCGGCACGGGCACGACCCGGGTGGCGACCGTCCCGGCCGCCCAGGAGAGCGCGCTTCCGACCAGCAGGAACGCGTCGGCCGGGTGCAGGCCGCCGCTCGTGCCCTGCGAGACGACCAGCAGCGCCACGCCGGCGAACCCGACGACGAACGCCCCCACCCGCCGCCGCGACGGCGGCCGCCCGTCCGGCAGCGTCCATGCGAGCAGCGGGACGAACAGCGGGATCGTGGCCAGGCAGAGCGCGGCGATGCCCGACGGCACCTTCTCCTCGGCGTATGCGAGCACGCCGTGACAGCCGACGAAGAGCAGCACGCCGATCACGACCGCACCGCCCCACTCCCTCCGCGTCGGCCACGTGAGATCGCGCTCGCGGACGAGGCCGAACGCGAGCAGGATCCCGCCTCCGAGCAGGCACCGGCCGGCCATCATCGCGAACGGCGGGATCGTTTCGACGGCGTAGCGGATCGCCAGGAACGTCGATCCCCAGACCAGGTAGATCGCCGCGAACGCGGCGATCAGCTCGGCCGCGGGCGGGCGTGCCGCGGACACCGCCGGCGCAGGCGCCGGCCCGGTGGGGGAGCTCACCCGGCGGCGCCCGGCTGCTTCGCGTGCTCGCGGTCGACGATCACCGCGTCGAACCGGAACGGCGTGAGCGCGTTCGCCCACAGGCCGTGCACCCACGGCCGCCGCAGGACGGTGGTGCGCAGGTAGGCCAGGGGCACGAGCACGACCCACTCCGAGACGAGCAGCCGGTCGACACGGCCGTACAGCTCGAGCCGCTCGTCCTGGTTGCGCGACCCCCGGCCGCGGTCGATCAGGTCGACGAGCTCGCGCGTCATCTCCGGCTCGGTGACCGGATCGCACGGGTCGGCGAGCAGCCCGCGGAAGAACCCGTCGGGGTCGGGGTAGTCGGCCAGCCACGCGCTCAGCCACAGGTCGGCCGGGATCTCCGAGGCCCGCGACCCGCGCTGGCTGATGATGAACTCGACCTCGAGCCCGATCTCGGCGAGAGCGGTCTCGATCGCGCCCAGCAGCACCTCGAAGCCCTTCGAGACGAGCATCTGCAGGCGCGGCAGGCCGGCGCCTCCGCGATGGCCCGCCTCGGCCAGCAGGGCGCGCGCCGCATCGAGGTCGAGCGGCGTCGAGACGTGGTGGTCGTGCCCGGGCATCGCCGGCGGCAGCAGGCCGCCGCCGTCGGCGGCGCGGCCCATCAGGCCGACGTCGGCGAACCCCAGCGCGACAGGAGCGAGCGCCGCGGCCACCGCGCGGCGCACCCGCACGTCCGCGAACACCTCGCGGTCGGTGCGAAAGCCGATGATCGCCGTGCCCAGCCGGGGGGCGAGATCGGTGCACGCGTCGTCGGCGTCGTCGACGTGGTCGGGCACGAACGGCGTCGAGAGCACGTCGAGCCTCCCGGAGCCCCACAGCTCGTTCACGGCCTCGGCCCTGCCGTGCATGCGGAAGTCGACCTCGATCTCACGCAGGTTGCCGCGGCGGCCGGTCCAGCGCGGGTTCGCGACCATCCGCAGGCTGTCGTCGTCGATGCTCTCGAGCAGGAACGGCCCGTTCGACACGAGCGGCTGCTGCCGGTGCCAGTCCTCGCCCTGCGTCTCGCACAGGTGGCGCGGCCACGGATAGGCATAGGTCGACGCCAGGATGTAGGGGAAGTAGTTGCGCGGCTCGCGCAGCACGACCTCGAGCGTGTGATCGTCGAGCGCGGTCGCCTGATCGACGTCCTGCAGCAGGAACGCGGTCACGGTCGAGCGCTGCCGGGCCCGCTCCCACGTGTAGACGAAGTCGTGTGCCGTCACCGGCTCGCCGTCGCTCCAGCAGGCGCTCTCGCGCAGCTGGAAGAGGTAGGTGAGCCCGTCGCCGGAGACGCGGAAGTTCTCGGCCAGCGACGGCATCACGTTCAGGTCGCGGTCGATCACGAGCAGGCCGCGGAAGAGGTGCGCGGTGAGCGCGCTCGTCTCGGCCACGTACTCGAGTCCGGGCGCGAGCGAGTCCGGGCGCAGCACCGCCGTGACGATCCGCTCGGTCGGCTCGGGCTGGTCGAGCGGCATGACCTTGCAGGCGAAGGCCTCGTCGTAGGCCCGCTCGGCCTCGGCGAAGTTGAACGCCAGGTGGTGGACGAGGGCGATCTTGAAGAGCGTCTCGCGGGAGCGGCGGTCGTCGCCCATCCGGGCCAGGAACTCGCGCGCCTGGCGGTAGTGGCGAATCGCCTCCTGGTTCGCGTAGATGGCGCGGGCGTCGTCGCCCGCCTGGATCAGGTACTCGGCCGCCCGGGCGGGGTCGTCGGCGGCGCTGAAGTGCCGGGCGAGCAGCGCCAGCGTCGAGCCGCTCTTCTCGTCGCCGACCAGCTCCTCGAGACCCACCCCGACGCGGCGGTGCAGCTCCTGCCGGTCGGCCTCGGTCAGGCTGGCATACGCCGCCTCCTGCACGAGGCCGTGGCGGAAGCGGTACTCCGGGTAGGGCCGGCGGCGCTCCTCGACGATCAGGTCGAGCCGCTGCAGCTCCAGCAGCGCCGCGGGCAGCACCTCGGGGCGCAGCACCCGCTCGAGCAGCGGCATGCCGAACCGGCGCCCGATCACCGCCGCCACGGCGACGGTCTCGCGCCCGGAGGCGTCGAGCCGGTCGAGCCGGGCCTGGAGCACGCCCTGGACGAGCGCGGGCACCTCGAGCTGCGACGGGTCGACGGCCAGCTTCCAGCCGCCGCCGTTCTCCCGGGTCAGCGCTCCCCGCTCGACGAGATCGCGCAGCGCCTCGCTCACGAACAGCGGGTTCCCGCCGGCCCGCTGGGAAATCAGGTCGGCCACCATCTCGGGCAGCGGGGCGTCCGCGAGCGCCTGGGCCAGCTCGAGCGTCGCGTCGCCCGCGAGCGCCCGAAGCTCAACCTCTACATAACGGTGAGGGTAGTGCTGGCGGGCGCGTTCGCCGACGCCCCAGGACGGGAGCTCGCGCTCGCTGCGGTAGAGCATCGCGATGCCGAGCGCCTGGGCCTCCGTCAGCTCGAGCAAGCTCTCCACCGCCTGCAGCGTCAGCTCGTCGGCCCAGTGCAGATCCTCGAAGACGACGAGGAGCGGCCGCTCCGCGGCCAGGCGCGTCAGGAGGTCTGCCACCACCTCGAGGCTGCGCCGGTGAAGCGCCTCGTGGGACAGCTCGCGCAGCTCGGCAGCGGCGCGGCGGTCGGCCTCCTGGAGGCCGAGCAGGTTGGCCAGGAACGGATAGCGGTCGTCGCCGGGCCCGTAGAGCTCGTGCAGGGCGGCCTTGAGATCGAAGCGGATCCGCGCCTCGCTGGTCGTCGCCGAGGCGCCGAGCCAGTCGCGCAGCAGGTCGCGGATCGGCCAGTACGAGAAGCCCTGGGTGTATGAGAGGCCGCGGCCGACGAGCACCTTCAGCCGGTCGCGGTATGGGCCGACGGCCTCGGCCGCGAGCCGCGATTTGCCGATACCGGGCTCGCCGGTCAGCGAGACGATCACGCCGATCCCGTCGCCCAGCCGCTCGAACGCGTCCCGCACCTCGGCCAGCTCGTGGGCGCGGCCGACGAGCGGGCCGTCCGCGGGCCGGTCGCCGCGGTCGCGCTCGCTGACGACGCGGTAGCGGTCGACCGGGCGCGAGCGCCCGCGCAGCTCGGTCGGGCCGAGGTCCTCGAGCTCGAAGCAGTCGCGTACCTGGACGGCCGTGTCGGGCCCGAGCATGACATCGGAGTCGCCGGCGAGCGCCTGCAGCCGCGCGGTTACGTTCACGGTGTCGCCGAGCGCGTTGAAATGCTCCTCGCCATCGGCGTCGGCGGTGATCAGGACGGGGCCGGTGTTCACGGCCACGCGCGCACGCAGCTCGATGCCGTAGGCCTCGTCGACGTCGCGCGAGTAGGCGGCGAGCGCACGCTGGAGCGCGAGCCCGGCGCGCACCGCCCGCTCGCTGTCGTCCTCGTGGGCGACCGGGGCGCCGAAGACCGCGAGCAGGCCGTCGCCGAGCAGCTGGGCGACCGTGCCGTCGTAGCGCTCGACCTGCTCGGCCATGAGCCGGACGACCTCGTCGAAGAGGAACTTGGACCGCTCGGGACCGAGCTGCTCGCCGATCGCCGTCGAGCCGGCCACATCTGCCATCAGCACCGCCACGACGCGGCGCTCTCCCTCGGTCACCACCATGGATGCAGTCTGGCACACGGACGCTTCTCGGCCCACCTTTCGCTCCCATCCCTCGACGAACGTATGTTCGCACGAGCAGGGCCTCGCCGCAAACCATGTCGTGCCCAGTTTGCGGGGATTTCGGCACGGGGCCTGGCCCCGTCGCCGGGCCAGGCTCCGCTTTCCGAGCTAGAGCGAGCGCAGCGCCGGGCCGAGCGCCTGGCGGTCCTCGAGCACCGGCGCCTGCAGGTCGCCGTGGCGGGAGAGGCGGTCGAGCACCACCGACATGGTGAACGCCTCGGGGTCGACGCCGGCGCGCAGCTCGTCCCAGGTGACCGGCGTCGAGACCGGCGCCCCGGGCTTCGGCCGCACGGAGTACGCGAACGCGATCGTGCGGCCGGGGCCGTTCTGGTTCGCGTCGATCAGCACGCCGTGGCGCTTCGCCTTCGACCACTCCGTCGTGACCAGGTCCGGCCGCATCGAGGCGAGCGCGCGCGAGATCGCGAGCACGACGGCGCGGGTCTGGTCGTAGCCGTAGCGCCGGGCCAGCGGCACCAGCACGTGCACGCCGTCCGAGCCGCTCGTCTTCGGGTAGCCGCGCAGGTCGACGGCCGCGAGCGCGTCGCGGATCAGGAGCGCCACCTCGGCGGCCGCGGCGAAGCCGGCCTCCGGCGTCGGGTCGAGGTCGAACAGGGCGAAGTCCGGCCGGTCGGGCTTGTCGATGCGCGAGCACCAAGCGTTCAGGTCGATGCAGCCCATGTTCGCCATCCACAGGAGCGCCGACTCCTCGTTCACGAGCGGGTAGCGGATCATGCGCTTCTCCCGCGTCTCGCGCGACGTGGCCGGGAATTCCGCCGTGGGGATCCAGTCGGGCATGTGCGACGGCGCGTTCTTCTGGAAGAACGGCTTGGCGGCGATCCCGTCCGGGTAGCGCTTCATCGTGAACGGCCGCCCCTCCAGGTGCGGCACGGCCACGTCGGCGACGGCCCGGTAGTAGTCGATCAGGTCGCCCTTCGTGATCCCCTCATCCGGCCAGAACACCTTGTCCAGGTTCGAGAGCTCGAGCGGCCGCCCGGGCGATCCGGCCCGCTCCTTGCGAGGGTGCTCGCGATGCACGTCCTTCACCTCCTTGTCGTCCCGCAGGCCCTTGTACGACGGCGCCCGCAGCCTCCCGTCCCGCGTCCACTCCAGGAACTCCACCTCGCACACCAGCCTCGGCTCGACCCAGGTGACGTCGCCGGAGCGCACGCGCGGCATCTTCGGCTCGACGGCGAGCGGGGTGGTCTTGCGCCGCAGCGGCGCGAGCCGCTCCATCAGCATGTCGAGCTCGGCGTCGTCGAACCCGGTGCCGCAGTTGCCCGCCCACACGAGCTCCGAGCCGCGCTCGACGGCCAGCACGAGCGCGCCGAAGGCGTTGTCGCGGCGGCCCTGCCCACGCGTGTAGCCGGCGATCGCGAGCTCCTGGCGCTGCTGCGTCTTCACCTTCACCCACGCCTCGCTGCGCCGCCCGGGCAGGTAGCGGCTGTTGGGCCGCTTGGCGAGGACGCCCTCGAGGCCATGTGCCTTCGCCTGCTCGAACAGCGCCGGGCCGTCGTCGAACGCGACCGAGAGGCGGATGGTCTCGCCCGCGATCAGCGTCTCGGCCAGGAGCTCCTTGCGCTCGGAGAGGGGTAGCCCGGTGACGTCGCGGCCGTCGAGCATGAGCAGGTCGAAGGCGTACAGCGCGAGCGCCCCGCCGCCGTGCTGGAGCAGCGAGAAGCGCGGCCGCCCGGCCTCGTCGAGCGCGCACACCTCGCCGTCGAGCACGCAGTCGGCGCTGCGCAGGGCGCCGGGCAGCGCCCGGGCCACCTGGGCGAAGCGGGCTGTCAGGTCGTTGCCGTTTCGGCTGCGCAGGGTCGCCTCGCCGCCCTCGATCGCGGCGATCACCCGGTAGCCGTCCCACTTCACCTCGTACACCCACTCCCCGTTCGTGGGGAGATCGGTCGCGGCGACGGCCAGCATCGGCCGCAGCTGGGCGGGGTCGCCCGCCAGGTCGCCCTCGTCCTTGCGCACGATCAGCCAGTTCTTCTCGTCGCCGTCCATCCGGGCCGGGATGAGCGTCCAGAGGCCGTTCAGGCGCTCGCCGCGCAGGCGCACCGTGAGGCCGCCGTCGCGCTTCTCCTCGACCGTCTCGTAGTGACCGCGGTCCCAGATCTCGACCGTCCCGCCGCCGTACTCGCCCTTCGGGATCTCGCCCTCGAAGTTCGCGTAGTCGAGCGGGTGATCCTCGACGTGCACGGCCAGGTGGCGCTGGCCCTTGCGCAGCGGGATGCCCTTGGGGACGGCCCAGCTGGCGAGCGCGCCGTCGCGCTCGAGCCTGAAGTCGAAGTGCAGCCGGCGGGCGTCGTGGCGCTGGACGACGAAGATCGGGTTGTCGTCGCCGCCCGCGCCCGTGAACGGCTCCGGCGTCCGGGCCGGGTCGCGCTTGCGCCGGTAGGCGTCGAGGCGCTTGCTCAAGACGCGGGCCGCCTAGGAGGTGACTCCGGGCACGAGCCGCTCCCAGTAGGCGGCCAGGCCGGCCAGCTCGTCGGCGTCGAACTGCTCCAGGAAGCGCCGGCGCACGCCCGCCAGATGGGTGACGCGGGCGGCGTCGAAGGCGGCCCGGCCGCGGGCCGTGAGCACCGCGTACTGGCCGCGGGCGTCGTCCTCGCAGGGCACGCGCTCGACGAGGCCGTCGCGCTCGAGCCGATCGACGAGCCGGGTGACGCCGCTGCGCGAGAGCAGCACGGAGTCGGCGATCTCGGACATCCGCATCCGCTCCTCCGGCGCGTCGGCGACCGTCAGGAGCACCTCGTAAGAGCTGAGCGGGAGGCTGTGGGCGGCGATCAGCTCGGCGTCGAGCTCCCGCTCGAGGGCCGCGTGCACGCGCAGGAACCCCCGCCACGAGGCCAGCTCGCTCCGGGTCAGAAGCACGGTATCGGCGGCCGAGCTCTCCTGCATCGCTCCCCCTGCGGCAGTAGTTGCCTCGACAAGGGTATCAGCGGTCAGCGAGGACGTCCTCGAGCCAGCCCGCGAGCTCGGACAGATATTCGGGATCGATGCTGTGCGCCATCGGCGACTCCCGGTAGCGGACATCGGCTCCGGCGCCCTCGAGCAGCGCCCGTGCCCGTCGCCCCCATTGGACGCCGATCACGGGGTCGTGCGTGCCGTGGCCGATCGCGACCGGGAGCCCGGCCCGCTCCTCCAGGCCGAGCTCGAAGCCGGGGACGGTGGGGACGAATCCCGAGAGCGCGAGGATCCCCGCCGGCCGCGGCCGCGCCGCCGCCAGGCCGAGCGCGTAGGACATGACCGCGCCCTGCGAGAACCCGGCGAGCACCGTCCGGTCCGGCGGGACGCCGTGCGCCTCGGCTGCCGCGTCGAGCCAGCCGCCGAACGCGGCGAAGGTGGGCAGGAACGTGGCCGGATCGGGGCTCCCGATCTCGTGCACCGCATACCAGTGGGCGCCGCCGGGCGGCAGTCGCAGCGGCCCGCGGGGCAGCACCGCGACGAGCCGGCGGCCGGGGTCGAGGATGTCCGCCAGCGGGAGCAGGTCGTGCTCGTCGGCGCCGCGGCCGTGGGTGAGCACGAGCATCCCCCTCGGCTCCGCGGCGGCCGGGCGCTCGATCGAGCGGATCTCGAGCGGCCCGCTCAGTCCTCGCCGTCCCAGAAGTCGGCCTGCTCGATGCGGCCGACGACGTCGATGCCGCTCAGGAACACCTTGCCGGAGCGCGGGTAGTAGCAGATGTCGTCCGGCACGCGGGTGCCGTAGGCGAGGAAGGTGAGGCCCTCCGGCCCGCCCCGGAAGACGTGAGCGACGCCGGTTCCCGCCTCGCGGCTGACGACCGTCCCGGGGCGGACGGGGTGCTCCTCGTCGTCGCCCAGGATCAGCGTTCCGTCGCCGGCGAGGACGACGAAGATCTCCTCCTCGGCCGAGTGGCAGTGCGGCGGCGAGGACAGCTTGCCCGGATCGGTGACGACGTGCTGGAGGCCGGTCGTGGCCGAGCCGGCCGCGCGGCCCAGGTTGCGCCGCTCGCGGCACACGGTCGCACCGTCGCGACGCTGGCCCTCGACGGCGTCGACGTGCACGATCCTGCCGGGGCGCGGCGTGGGATCGACGATCTCAGGCGCCCCGGCGCGAGCCTCGCCCTCCCACGGCGAGGGGTCGCCGCCCGAGCGCACCCAGCTGGGACCGTGCCACGAGAGGCCGGCCCGGGGCAGGTAGGCGCCGCCGCCGCGCACGCGCTGGCCGAAGGCGAGCACGTCGAGTCCCTCGGGCCCGGCCTGCAGGGTGTGCGCCTCCCACCGGGCCACGTGGACGAGGCAGTCGCCGGCGCCGACCCCGTAGGTGGCCGGGCCGTCGCCCTCGTCCTGCCACGACAGGCCGCTGCCGCCGAGCACCCAGAAGATCTCCTCCTCGGCGTGCTCGATGTGTGCGGGGGTCGACCACTTCCCGGGCGCGATCGTGATCCGCTGCAGCCCGACGGTGAAGGTGCCGGCTGCCGAGCCGAGATCACGCCAGACGGCGTCGAGGTGGCCCGCCGACGCGTGGAAGCCCTCCACCTCGTCCCAGTGCGCGATCCCGCTCACGCGGGTGGACACTACTACTGGGTCGCGGCCATGGCCGCAGCCGGCAGCGCTGCCACCTGCCCGGCCGGGGGCGCCGTCACGTGGACGGGAACGCCGAAGTCGAACATGTCGAGCTTGACGTCCATCGACATCGTCTCGCCCGTCGAGGCGAGCGGGAGCGCCATGTGGTACGCCAGGCGGCGGACGAGGTGGTCCTGGCCGATCCAGACGTCCATCGGCATGCGGTGGGTGCCGAGCATCGCGACCAGCCGGGCGTCCGACTTCTGGACGGCGGCGCGCATGGCGGCGGGCGCGTTCCTGACGGCCTTGTCGAGGTCGATGACGGCGTGGTAGTGCACCGTCTGCACGCCTCGCACCGTCGCGACGCCGAGGTTCTGGAGCGAGTCGGACTCGTTCTCGAGCGTCTGCAGCATCTGCGTCGGATCGCTGCTCGAGGTGCTCGTGAGCGCGTTCAGGTTGACGCCGTGCGCGCGCTCGATCTTGGCCATGTCGAGCTTCATCCACTGCTTGCCGTGCAGGCCCGCCGCGAAGAGCGGCGAGTGCATGTAGATGACCGGCCAGACCATCACCTCGCGCATCCGGATCACGCCGGCGCCGGGGATGGTCATGTTCATCGTGAGCTCGCCGTTGCGGCTGCGGAAGCCGACGACCCCGGTGGCGTGCGCGACGATCGTCTGGCCCGTCGGCGGCACCGACATCCGCATCGTCATCGCCATCCGTGCGCTCTTGGCGCGCGAGGTGCGGGCCGCCGAGGCCGCGAGCTCCACCGCGGGCTTCGGCGTGCCCGACTGCGTCGAGGCCGGCGGCGCGCTGGCGTTCGTGTGGTTCGCCTGCGCCTGCCCGCAGGCGGTGGCGGCGACGAGGACGACGAGGAGCGTGATGAGGCGGGACGGCCGCACTCCTCTCGTTGTAGCGGTGAAGTGGGCGGAGGTCTAGACCTCGGGACGGAGTGGGCTTGAATCGCGCACCGATCGGCGTCGGCGGTGCGTGCATGGCCGTCGTCGTGTGGGCCGTGTTCGCGGTGAGCGAGCTCGGCTACACGTGGCCGTATCCGCGCGTCTTACCGGCAACGATCAGCTTCCACGGAGCGCGCGCCGCGGCAGGTTGGGAGCCTGGCGAGCGCGGTCGGCGTCGGCGGGCTGCCCGAGTACGGCCTCCATCGGCGCGCGTTCAACGGGTACCTGCCGGTGGCGGTGGGCGGGTGCTAGGCCCTCGGACACGAGTGGTGGTCGGTTTGGCCCTGGGAGCGCTCACGTGCCGCGCGGCCGGAGCCGGCATCGCCCTCGCAGCGACCGGCGACAGTCCACGTGCAAGGCGCTCCCCGGCCACCAGTACGTCGAGGTCTGGGATCTCCCACCGTTTTCGCACGCCGCCCAGATCTGGAACCAGCGCTAGCCGGCTCCGGGGAACGACACTGGCTCAACCGAACCGCGTAGCCCCGCTACGATCGATGCGATGGCGGTCACATCGCACGAGATCGTCGAGTGCCGCGGCGACGGGCGGGAGCGCGGGCGTGCCCACGGCGAGGCGCTGCGCGATCGGATTCACGGGCTGCTCAAGCGGTGGGACGCGAGGGTCGCCGCCCGCCAAGGGAGGCCGCCGCAGACGCTCGTCTCGGACCTCGTCGAGACGACCGGGTTCCTGGCAGCCATCGAGCGGCACACGCCCGACCTGCTCGCCGAGGTACGCGGGATCGCCGAGGGGTCGAACGTCGCCTTCGACCGCGTCCTCGCGCTGAACCTGATGGACGAGGAGTGGTGGTTCACCGCCCCGGCCGAGCCGCGCAACGCCTGCACGCTGATCGCGGTCGGCCCGTCCGAAGGCCGGCCGTCGCTGCTGGCCCAGAACATGGACCTGCCCGAGGTCATGGACGGCGCCCAGGCGATCGTGCGCCACGACGACGGGAAGGGCGACGGCGGCACCGTGCTCACCGCCGCCGGGATGGTCGGCCTGACCGGTGTCAGCTCCGGCGGGCTCGGCGTGTGCGTGAACACGCTCTCGATGCTGAACCACTCCCGCGACGGGCTGCCGGTCGCGTTCGTGATGCGCGGCGCGCTCGCCCAGGGCAGCGTTGCCGGCGCGGCCGCGTTCCTCGGCCGGGTGCCGCATGCCTCCGGCCAGCACTACGCGCTGGCCGACCGCACCGAGGTGGCCGGCTACGAGTGCTCGGCCGCGGGAGCAGCGCGTTCGGACTCTGGCGATGGACGCCTCTGCCACACGAACCACCCGCTGCGAAGCACCGACCTCGACCCGAACGTCCCCGCGGAGGGACGGTGGGACTCGCACGTCCGCCTCGCCGCCATCGAGGCCGCCGCCCCGGACGTCGCCACCGGCGCCGACTGCGAGCGCGCGCTCGCCGACCGCGACGCGCCGCTCTGCGTCGTCGCCGAGCCGGGGCACCCATGGCTCACCTTCGGGTCGATCTGGGCCGAGCTCGGCGCATCGCCCCGAGTGCGGATCGCACCCGGCCCGCCCGACCGCACCGCCTGGCTCGACGCCTCGCCGGTCTAGACGGCGCTCGCCGGCCGGCGCTCCTTCGGAGAGCTGGCCGGCCGGCGCCGGCGGACAGACGGTTGGGGAGGACGGTTCTCCGCCTCGCCGGCAGTTGGCGCGTGCGACATGTGTCATTTGCAGCTCGCCGACGCCTCCGGAACACCCGTCACACCCCTGGCACACCCCACCGCCCCCACCCGCCGAACGCCCGCCCGCCTACGCCTCCTCCCCCCACAGCTGCTCGAGGGCGGCGCGGAGCAGGCGGGAGACATGCATCTGGGAGATGCCGAGGCGCTCCGCGATCTCGGTCTGGGAGAGCTCGAGGCCGAAGCGCATGGCGACGATGCGCTGCGACCGAGAGTCGAGCTCCTCCAGGCGGCGGCCGACGTCGAGGCGCCGCTCGACCTGCTCGACCGCGTCTTCCCAACCGCCGTGCGCCTCGAGCAGCTCGTCCTGGCCGCCGGCTGGCGGCGCCAGGCCGCGGCGGGCGCGCAGGCCGGTGACGACCTGCTCCTCGTCGAGCCCGGCCCGGTCGGCGATCTCGTCGACGGTGGGCGGCGCGCCCGACTCGGCGGCGAGGTCGGCGGCGGCCGCCTCGACTGCGGCGGCCAGGTCGCGGCCGGTGCGCGACACGTGCACCGCCGCCGCCCCGCGCGCGAGCGCGCGCATCTCGCCAAGGGCGTAGCGCATCGCATAGGGCTCGAACGCGGCGCCCCGGTCGGGATCGAAGCCGTCGACCGCCGCGAGCACCCCCACCGCCCCCGCCTGCTCCAGATCCTGGCGCGGCACCCGCGCGCTCGCCATCCGGCCCGCCAACCGCCCCACCAGCGGGCTCATCCGCTTGACGAGCTCCGCCTTCGCGGCGCCGTCGCCGGCCGCCGCGAGCACTGCCAGCCGCCCGGCCGGGTCAGCCGGCACGCATCACGATCCCCGCCCCGTCGCCGTCGATCTCGACGTCCGTCACGAGCCGGCGCAGGGCCTGCCCGCACGCGCGGAGGCCCTCCGGCTCGAGCGGCCGCACGGCGACCGTCAGGCGGCCTTCGTCCGGCGTGACCTCGATCAGGAGCGGACGCCCGGCGCCGCGGATCGCGAGCTCGACCGCCATCACGAGCTCGTCGAGCGCCGCCACGTCGAGGCCGGCGCGGGCGCCCAGCGCGAGCAGCACCGGCTCGGCAACGGCAGCGGCGGGCGTCGCACCCAGCACGCGCAGGCTCACTGTGCCGTTGATCGCCGCCACCGACCGGCAGGTTACCCCACTCGCCGGGCCCTCAGAACCCTCGATTGACACCGATTCGGAGCGGCACTAGGGTGGCGCATGTCATCGGCGCTCAGAGGCGAGCTGTGCGTCCCCGCCGGTCGCGGGGGCGGAACGTGAACACCCCGGAGACCGCACCTGCGGGCATCGCGGGCTCCGAGCTGATCGACGAGGCGCCCGCCGCGATCGTCGCGACCGCGCCCGACGGCACCCTGACTGCCTGGAACCGGCGCGCGGAGCAGCTCTTCGGGTACACCGCCGAGGAGGCGGTCGGACGCACGCCGGAGGAGCTCGGCGTCAGCGAGGCCGCCGCGGCGCTCGGATCCCGGACGCGCGCCGGCGACGTATGGGAGGGCGAGGTGGCGGCCGTGCGCAAGGACGGCACGCACATCCGCGTCCACGTCGTCAGCTCGCCGGTGACCGACGCCGGTGGGAATCCCGCCGGAAGTGTCAGCGTCGCGCTCGAGGCCGCCCCCGCGGACGGCGCCCAGCCGGCCCAGATGCGGCTCGAGCTTCTGCTCCAGGCGAGCGAGCTCCTGGCCCGCGCGCTCGACGCCGACGCCGGCCTGCAGGGCGTCGCCCGGCTGGCAGCCTCGTGGCTCGCCGACGTCTGCGCGTTCGACCTCCTCGACGACGACGCCGGCATGCGCCGGGTTGCGGTGGCCGACGCCGACCGCGCCCGGGCGCCGCTCACCGAACGGCTCCGCGCGTTCCCGCCCGATCCCGACGCCCTGCACATGACCGCCGCCCTGCACGAAGGCCGCACGGAGATCCTGACGGACCTCTCCGACGAGGTCCTGCGAGAGCGCCTGCACGGCCCCCGCCACATCGAGGTCGTGCGCCAGATCGACGCGCGGTCGGCGCTGATCCTGCCGCTCGCCGCCCGCGGCCGCACCCTCGGCGCGATGCTGCTCCTCGCCTGCGGCGACCGGCCGCCGTTCAGCGCCGACGACGTCGCCGTCGCCGAGGAGCTGGCCCGGCGGACGGCGGTGGCGGTCGACAACAGCGTGCTGCTGCGCGCCGCCCAGGAGCGGGCCGACGCGGCCCAGCGGCTGCAGCGGCTCTCCGACGCCGCGCTCTCGCACGTCGACCTCGACGACCTGCTCGAGGAGATCCTGGCGCTCCTGCGCAAGGAGCTCGAGTCCGACGCGGCCGCCGTGCTCCTGATGGAGTCCGACGCGGAGCACCTGGCCGTGCGCGCGGCCAGCGGGGCCGGCACCGAGGCGGGGCTGGGCGCCCGCATCGCCGCGGCCGACCCCTCGGTCGCGGCCCCGGTGGCCGCAGGACGGCCCGTCGTCGTCCACGACCCCACAGACGCCGAGATGGGGCCGCTCCAGCTCGACCGCGGCGTGCGCACGCTGCTGGCGGCGCCCCTGCGGGTCGGACCGCGCACCGTCGGCGTGCTCCAGACCGACTGGCTGGCGCCGCGGCCGCTCGGGCAGGACGAGATCGACCTGATCGGCCTCGCCGCCGGGCGAATCGCGCTCGCCGTCGACCGCGCCCAGGCCTACGAGGCGGAGCACGACGCCCGGCTGCGGCTCGAGCTGCTCGCCCGCACCTCGGACGTGCTCGGCGAGTCGCTCGACTTCCGGGCCGCGCTCGGCAGCCTCACGCACCTGATCGTGCCCCACCTGGCCGACTGGTGCGCCGTCGACCTCGTCGAGCCCGACCGCTCTCACGGCACCTGGGTGGCCCACTCCGACCCGGCCAAGGTCGAGCTCGCCCACGAGCTCGTCCGCCGCTACCCGGCCGACCCCGAGGCGGCGGCCGGCGCGAGCGGGCTGCGCGCCGGCGAGGCCTCCGCGGTCCGGCGGGTGCCCCCCGCGTTCGGCGAGACTGGCGCCGACGAGGAGCACCGGGCGATCCTGCGCGGCCTCGACGTCCGCTCGGCGATCGTCGCGCCGCTGACCGCTCGCGGCCGCACCCATGGCACGCTCACCCTCGTCACCGCCGAGTCGGGGCGCACGTACGGGCCGGACGACGTCGCGTTCACCACCGAGCTCGCCCGCCGGGCGGCGACGGCGATCGACACCGCCCGCCTGTACCAGGACCGCGACCAGGTGGCGCGCACGCTGCAGCGCAGCCTCCTGCCGCCGGACCTGCCCGACGTGCCAGGCATCGAGCTCGCCGCCGTCTACCACCCGGCGGGCGGCGGCGGCGACGTCGGCGGCGACTTCTACGACGCGTTCGAGACGGGCGAGAGCGGCCTCTTCCTCGCGATCGGCGACGTGTGCGGAAAGGGGGCGCCGGCGGCCGCGCTGACCGGCATCGCCCGCCACACCGTGCGTGCCGCCGCGGTGCGCGAGCGCTCGCCGAGGGCGATCCTGCGCACCCTCAACCAGGCCCTGCTGCGGCAGATGATCGAGCACCGCTTCTGCACCGTGGCCGTGGGACGGCTCGAGGCGCGCGAGGGCGGTGCGCGACTGACCGTCTGCTGCGGCGGCCATCCCCCGCCCCTGCTCGTCCGCAGCGACGGCAGCATCGAAGAGGCGGGCTCGCCGGGGACGCTGCTCGGCATCTACGAGCAGGTGCAGCTCTCCGACCTCACCGTCGACCTCGAGCCCGGCGACGCGGTCGTCTTCCACACCGACGGCGTGACCGAGGAGCGGCGCGAGGGACGCATGTTCGGGGAGGAGCGGCTGGCGGAGCTGCTGCGGGCTTCCGCCGGTCTCAGCGCCGCCGGGATCGCCGACCGGATCGAGCGGGCGGTGCTCGAATTCACGCCCGGACCGCCGGCCGATGACGTTGCCGTGATTGTCCTACGCCTAACGGGGAATGACTAGAGCCATGACTGGTCGGGTATCCGACACCGCGATGGCGCCGCGGTCATCCGGGTTCGAGCTCGAGCTGGCAGCCGAGACGGACAACGTCCCGCTGGTTCGCCATGCCCTGCGTGGCCTGCTCGAGGCGTCTGGAGTGGACGAGGAGCGGATCTCCGACATCACCCTCGCAGTCACGGAGGCGTGCGCGAACGCCGTCCTCCACGCGTATCCGGACACGATCGGCACGTTCGAGGCGTCGGCCGACCTTTCGGCCGCCGGCGAGCTGGTGGTGACGGTGCGCGACTACGGCTCGGGCATGGCGCCGCGGGTCGATAGCCCCGGGCTCGGCGTCGGCCTGCCGGTGATGGCGGCGATCGCCGACGCGCTCGAGATCGACACGCCCGAAGGCACCGGCACCGTCGTCCGCATGACGTTCGGCGTCGCGACGGCGACCGCGCCTTGAGTCCGCCCGGGTCTCGGTTATCCTGCAGGGCGTGGTGAGCGGGATCGTCGTCGAACGAGCCGAGCCCGGCGTCGAGGTGGTCGTCGTCACCGGTGAGCACGACCTCTCCACGGCGCCAGAGCTCGAGCGGCGTCTGGAGGCCGCGCTCGACTCGGGCCAGCCGGTGGTGATCGATCTGCTCGGCACGACCTTCATCGACTCGACCGTGCTGCGCGTGCTGATCTGCGCCCGCGAGCTGGCGGGCGAACGCTCGGTCGGGTTCCGCTGCGCGCTCGGCGAGACGACCGGCCACGGCGTCCGCCGCCTGCTCGAGCTGACCGGGATGGAAGACCGGCTCGAGGCCGTGCCGACGCGCGCCGACGCCATCGCCGGCGCCGCGGCGCACGCCTGACGCTACGAGGCGACGGCGGCGGAGTCGATCTCCTCGGCGATCGTCTCGAGCGACCCGCGCAGCAGCCGGGAGACGTGCATCTGGCTGATGCCCGTGCGTGCGGCGATCTCGGCCTGGGTGAGGTCGTGATAGACCCGCAGGCCGACGATCCGGCGCTCGCGCGGCGGCAGCGCCCGCATCGCCCGCTCGAGCAGGTCGCGGTCTTCGGTCGCCGTGAAGCCCGGCTCCTCGGAGGCGAGCACGCGACCCGCCGGGAGGCCCTCGCCGGCCGCGTTCTCGGACGCGGCGTCGGGCTCGACCAGCGGCTCGGCCGTGTAGGCACGGCCGGCGGCGATCGCCTCGGCGATCCGCTCCTCGCTCTCGCCGGTGGCCTCGGCCAGCTCCTCGAGCGACGGCGAGCGGCCGAGCCGGTGGCCCATGCGCTCGCGCACGGCGGCCACGCGCCGGCTCAGATCCTGCAGCGAGCGGGGCACACGCACCGCCCAGCCGCGGTCGCGGAAGAGGTGCATGATCTCGCCGTCGATCGTCCGGGCCGCATACGCCCGCAGCGGCACGCCGCGGGAGGGGTCGTAGCGGTCGACCGCCTGGATCAAGCCGACGTAGCCGGTCTGCTCGATGTCTTCGAGCGGCAGGCCACGGCCGTGGTAGCGGCGCGCGATCGAGCGCACCAGGCCCGAGTGCCGCATCACCAGCTGCTCGCGGGGTGCGGGGTCGCCGCCCTCGCGATGCGCGGCGATGAGCTCGATGTCGGTGCGGTGTGTGAGCGAATCCATCCGGTTGCAGTGCTCCTTCCGGGGTTTGGCCGTCGAAGAGGAACGTGTGCGGGTATGGGTCCTTCTCAAACATCGGGACCGGCCCGTGATACGGTCGTGCCTCCGGTCAACGGCACCGGAGCGGCTGCCGTGGTGGCCGATGCGAGCGACGGGGTAAGGTGTTCCGCGAATGGACGACGCCAGCAGCAGGGGTGCTCCGAGGGCCGCATCCGCGCGGTTCACACGCGACACCGTGGAAGAGACGGCGACGGTCGTGAACGTCGACGGCGAGCTCGACATCAACTCCGCGGACGCGCTCCGTGAGGCGCTCGATGCAGCCGAGGCAGAGGGCTGCTCGGTGCTGCGGGTCGACGCGGCCTCGGTGACGTTCCTGGACTCGACCGCGCTGGGCGTGATCCTGGCGTCGGCGCAGCGGATGGCGGAGCGCGGCGGCCGCTTCGAGCTCGTCTGCGGCTCGCCCTCGATCCGGCGGATCCTCGACATGACGATGATCAGCCGCACCGTCCACCTGTTGCCGTAGGAAGCCGCGCCTTCCGGTGTTTGGGCAACACGCCCGCCCGGGTAGCCAACTTCGATGCTCTCGAACGTCGTCGGACTCGTCTTCTGCCTGTTGCTCCTGGCCATGTGGCTGGGCGCGCGGCGCGAGGATCGCCTGGCGCGGGAGGCCTTGTGCCGGCACAAGTGGGTGCTCGAGTCGCTCTACGACGAGGGCCGGCTGTGGCACCGGCGCTGCGTCCGCTGCGGCAAGCAGCAGCCGGTGGGTGACTCCCGCGCGGCCGCCGTGCACAGGGCGCCGACCCGCGTCCGGCGGCACGACCGCAACGAGCCGCACGGCTAGAACGGCGACGGGGACTGTCCCCGGGTACGGTGGGGACAGTCCCCGTCACAACTCCGAAACGACTTTGCAACAGCCGCCGTTCGGGGTCTGACCCCGGTTAGGCGGCGACTGCGGCGCGGACCTCGACGGCGCCGGCGAGGCCGGAGATGACCTCCACCAGCTGCTCGCGGATCTCGTCGTCGAGCAGGACGCCGTCCTCGTCCATCTTGCGATGGGCGTGGCCGAGGATGACCTCGCCGTCGACGACCCGGGCGCCGGCCGCCCCGAGCACCTTGCGGAGCTCTGCCTGGGCCCAGACGGCCCCGAAGGCGCCGGTGCTGGCGCCGACCACGGCGACCGGGAGATTGCGCAGGACGTTCGTGGCGTGCGGCCGCGAGGCCCAGTCGAGCGCGTTCTTCAGCTGGCCCGGGATAGACGAGTTGTACTCCGGGGTGGAGAAGAGGACGGCGTCGGCCCCGGCGAGCGCCGCGCGGAACGCGGCGACCGCGTGCGGGGCCGGATCGACGTCGTCGTCCTCGTCGTACGGCGGGACGTCCCGCAGGCCGTCCCACACCTCGAGCTCCACGCCTTCGGGCAGGTGCCGGGCGGCGCAGCGCAGAAGCGCCGTGTTGTGCGAGTCCGCGCGCAGGCTGCCCGAGACGCCGAGGATCTTCATTGCGACCGCTACTCCTTCACCAGGTAGAGCTCGGCGTCGAGGGTGACCTCGTTCGCCAGCGCCGACTTGCCGCTCGGCAGCGGGTTGTTCCAGTTGATGCCGAACTCCGTCCGGTCGATCGTGCCGGTGAGGGTGAGTCCGACCCGCTCGCGGCCGAAGGGATCCGTGATCTGCTCGCCGACCTCGCCCGTGAGCGTCACCGGCTTCGTCACGCCCTTGACTTCGAGCTCGCCGTCGACGGCGATGCGGTCGCCGTCCACGCGCACGTCGGTCGAGCGGAAGCGCAGGTCGGGCGTCCGCTCGGCGTCGAAGAAGTCGGGCGCGAGCAGGTGGGAGACCAGGCTCGGCTCCTGCACCTTCACGTTCTCGGCCTTCGCCTCGCCGGTCAGGCTGGCCTCGCCATCGGCGACCGAGAGGGTCGCGGCGACGGGCGAGAAGCTGCCCCGGAACGTCCCCACCATGTACTTGACGGCGAAGCCGACCTGGGAATGGACGGGGTCGAGCTGCCACGTCCCGGCGGGGAGGACTGCGGCGTTCGTGGACTCGATGGTGCTCATTGCTGAAACCTCCATGGGGAAAACTTGACTACGCAAGGAACCCTAGCAGAGAAACCTGAGTCGTCAAGTATTGACCGCACAACAACCATGCCGCAGGTGGAGATGGAGCAGTGTGGCGCGTCGGCGACGTGCTCCAAGGTGCCGCCTCTAGACTCGTGGGGGTGACCGAAGCCAGGCTCACCGGCCTCTCCCAGGTCGAGGCCAGCCGCCGCCTGGCGGCCGCCCCACCGCCCGAGGCGCAGACGACGACCCGCTCCTACGCGAGCATCGTCCGGTCGAACACGCTCACGCTGTTCAACCTCATCCTGGGGGCGTTCTGGGTCGTGATCCTGGCGGCGGGCAGGCCGGCGGACGGCCTCTTCGGGTTCGTGCTGGTGGCCAACACCGGCATCGGCATCCTCCAGGACGTGCGCGCGAAGCGCGCGCTCGACCGGCTGGCGCTGCTCGTCGCCCCCCACGCCCGGGTCGTGCGCGACGCGACCGAGACGACCGCGCCCGCGAGCGAGGTCGTGGACGGGGATCTCGTCGCCCTGCGGCCCGGCGACCAGGTCGTCGCGGACGGGTCGGTGGTCGAGAGCTCCGCGCTCATGCTGGACGAGTCCCAGCTCACCGGCGAGTCGCGGCCGATCGCGAAAGGGGTCGGCGACGAGATCCTCTCCGGCTCGTTCTGCGTCGAGGGCGCCGGCCGCTACATCGCGAACCGGACGGGCGAGGACAGCTATGCGTCGCAGGTGGTCGGGGAGGCGCGCGAGTTCCGGTTCCGGCGCTCCCCGCTCGAGCACCAGATCAACCGCCTGCTGCTCGCGACCGTCGCGGTGATGATCCCGCTCGGCCTGGCGTTCGTGTGGGTGCTGATCAACCACAACGCGCCGTTCCGGTCGGCGGCCGCCACCGCCACCGCGGGGATCGTCACGCTCGTGCCCGAGGGGCTCGTGTTGCTCACGAGCCTGACGTTCGCCGTCGCCGCCGTGCGCCTCTCCGGCCGCGGCATGCTCGTCCAGGCGTTCAACGCGGTCGAGTCGCTCGCGAACGTCGACACGGTCTGCCTCGACAAGACGGGCACCCTGACCGACGGCACCCTTGCCCTGCACGGCGTCTTCCCGGCCGGGAGCGCGACGGCGGACGAGGCGGAGCGGCGGGTGGGCGAGTTCGCCGCCAGCATCACGTCGCGCAACGACACGGTCGACGCGATCGCAGCGGCGCTGCCGGCGACCGCCCGGCCGGTCACGGCCGAGGTGCCGTTCTCGTCGCGGTGGAAGTGGAGCGCCTGCCGGCTCGAGGGCGAGGACAGGGCGCTCGTCCTGGGAGCGCCCGACGTCCTCCTCGGCGACGGCGCGACCGCCCTCGTGGGCGAGCACGAGGCCGCCGGCCGGCGCACGCTCGTGCTCGGCACCAGCCCCGCCGAGCTCGTACCGCCCGACGACGGCGCGGCGGCCCCGGCGATCGAGCCGCTTGCCGTAGTCGCGCTCGAGGAGCACGTCCGCCCCGAGGCGCCCGACACGATCGCGTTCCTGCGCGGCCAGGGCGTCGTCGTCAAGGTGATGTCCGGCGACTCGCCGGCCACCGTGGCCGCCGTCGCCGAGCGCGCCGGGATCGTGGTCGAGGGGCCGCCGATCGACGGCGCGCACCTCCCGGAGGGGGCCGACCTCGCAGAGACCGCGACCGCATCGACGATCTTCGCCCGTCTCTCGCCCCAGCAGAAACGCACGCTGATCGAGTCGCTCGGCAGTTCCGGCCGCTACGTGGCCATGATCGGCGACGGGGTGAACGACGTCCCGGCGATGAAGGGATCCCGGCTGGCGATCGCCCTCGGGAGCGGCGCCCAGATGGCGAAGAGCGTCGCAGACAGCGTGCTCGTCACCGACAGCTTCGCGGCGGTGCCGGCGGCGATCGGCGAGGGCCGCCAGATCATCCTGAACATCCAGCGGGTGGCGCGCCTGTTCGTCACCAAGAGCGTCTTCGCCGCCTGCGTGATACTGACTTTCGGGCTCGCGACCGCCGGCTTCCCGCTTCTGCCCCGCCACCTGACGCTCGCGGCGACCATCACCGTCGGCATCCCGGGCTTCGTCATCGCGCTGATCCCCGCGAACGAGCGGCCGGACACGAGCACGTTCCTGCGCCGCGTGGCCCGGTTCTCGATCCCGGCCGGCGCCGTGATGGCCGCCGCGGTGCTCGCCGCGTATCTGCTCGAGCGGGCCGTGCGCGTGCGCTCGATCACCGACGCCCGCACCGCGGCCGTGACGGTCTTCGTCGCCCTGGGCCTGTACCTCCTGCTCGTGCTCGACCCCGAGCGGATGACGGAGAGCAGGCCCTACGCGATCGGCATCCTCGCGCTGGTCGGGACGCTCGGCGCCGGCTACCTGCTCACGCTCAGCTTCGAGCCGGCGCGCGACTTCTTTGCCCTCGCCGCGCCCGATCTGCTCGACGCGGTGATCATGGTGCTCGCCACCATCGCCGGGATCCGGGTGATGGCCTTCGCCGGCCTGTCGCCATACGCCCACCCGCCCCAGTCGGCAGCGCCGCCCGCGCCGCCCCAGATCGAGCCGCCCGCCTCAGACTGACGGAAGCGTGACGCCCGCGGCGAGGCGGTGCGTGCGGCCGCGGCGGTCGCGCAGCTCGACGCCGTCGGGGCCCGACGAGACGAGCGTGCCGCCCTCGGCGAGCGTCTGCTCGAGGAACGCCTGGTCGTAGTCGCGGCGCATCCGCTCCGGGTCGCCGCAGCAGCCGATGACGCGCAGCGACCTGCGCCCCTCCTCGTCGCGATCGATGCGGAATCCCGGCATCCCCGCCCAGTGTAGGCGCGGCTGCGCGGAAACGCCGTGACGCGTCTGGCAGAACCTGTGCGATAGGCAGAAAATGCCTGCACTTGTAAGAATTCTGTGGCTCACCCGGAGGTGTGACCGACGATCCCCCGATGCGGGGAGACGGCCCGGCGGGCAGGGCGCGAGGATACCTAGACGTGCAACTCGCGCAGACACCGATTCGCGCTCGCCGGCGGGCGCACCTGATCCTCACGGCCCTCCCGGCCGCCGCGCTGGGGCTGACGGCCCTGCATCTCGCCCGGGTCGCCTCCGGCACCGCCGGGTCGTGGTCGGGCACCGATCTGGACGGCCGGCTCTCGGCCGCCGCGATCGTCCTCTGCGGGCTGGCCGCCTTCGGCCGGGCCGCCGCCGACCGGGCCGACCGCGCGGCGTGGGCGGCGCTCGGCATCGGCCTCGCCGGGTACGGCACCGTCACGATCGTCGCCGCGCCCCGGCTGGGGCACGGGATGGCGTCCGTGACGCCGTCCGCCGCCGCCCTGTGGCTGGCCTTCTACCCCTTCGTGATCGCCTGCGTCGTGCTCCTCGCCCGCAGCCGGGCCGACCGCTTCGACGCCGGGCTCATCGTGGACGGGCTGATCGGCGGCATCACGCTCGCCGCCGTGGCGGCCGAGGTCGGGCTGCGTCCGCTGCTCGACCACACCGGCCAGCGCCTGGCCGGGATCGCCGTCGACGGGATCTGGATCGCCTCCGACCTCGCCCTGCTCGGCGTGATGGCGGGCTGCGCGGCGCTGGCCGCCTCGCGCGGGCATCGCGAGCGGTGGCTGCTCTTTGCCGGCGGGATCGTCCTGACGGCCGGCGACGCGCTCTCGCTCTACCACGGCACGGCCGCGATGGTGGGGCTCCCCGGCGGGCCGCGGCAGACGCTCGTCCCCGTCGCCGCCGCGCTGCTCGCGATCGCCGCGATCGTGCCCTCGGGCCCGCCCCGGCCGACGCCGGCCCGGCCCGTCGTCGGGTTCACCGCCGTCTTCGCCCTGATCGCCGTCGCCCTCCAGGCGCTCAACCTGATCGACGCCGCCAACCCCGTCGCCATGGTGCTCTCGGTGCTCGTCCTGCTCGCGGTCACGATCCGCGTCTCGCTGAGCTTCCGCCGCCTGCGCGAGAGCGAGCAGCTGCGGGTCCAGCTGGAGGACGCCGAGGAGCAGCGGCGGATGGTGCTGAACCAGATGCTGCGCGCCGAGGCCGACGAGCGGGCCCGGATCGCCGAGGAGCTGCACGACGACACGGTGCAGGTGCTGACCGCCACCCTGCTCTCGCTCGACAGCCAGCGCCGGTCGGACGCCCACGGCAAGCCCGAGGCCGCCGCCGAGGCGGCCGAGAAGGCCCGGCACACCCTCGGGCTCGCGCTCGAGCGCACCCGCCGGCTCATGTTCGAGCTGCGCCCGCCGCTGCTCGAGGCGCACGGGCTCGCGCCCGCCGTGCGCGACCTCGTCGAGCATGCCAACCAGGAGCTCGGGCTCGAGGTCGCCGTCGAGGTCGAGGTGCCGCGCTACGCGGGCGACTTCGAGACGCTGGTCTACCGGATCGTCCGCGAGGCGGTGGCGAACGTGCGCCGCCACGCCCGCGCCCGCCGGCTCGAGGTGACGCTGCTCCACGTGGACGGCGAGCTCGTCGGCACGGTCGCCGACGACGGCCTCGGCTTCGACGTTCGCCGCGCCCTCGACCGCCACCGCACCCGCCTGCACCTGGGCCTCGACGCGACCATCGAGCGGATCCGCCTGGCCGGCGGCGACATCGAGATCGACTCTGCCCCCGGCGAGGGCACACGCCTACGGTTCCGGATCCCGGCCGTCGAGGCCGACGTCCGCGACGGCGCCGGCATGGCCCATGCCTGAGCGTGAATACAGGGGTCTGACCCCGTTTATTCAGCCCGCGAGTGGGCGGGTATCTCCCGCCCGGCTACGAGGAGGGGTAACCCGTAGACCGGGCGGGGAGTACCGCCCACCGACGCGACCATGACCGCTCCGGGCGCTCTGCGGCCGGCGTGTCCCTCCGGTAGCCGGCTCGTGTGCGCCCGGGCGTCTCCGAGGAGGTCGCGCGGGCTATGCGGACTATTGAACAACCCTCACCTAAGAACTGTCTGAGGGCGGGCTAAGGGTTTATCCAGAAATGCGGACGGCTCTAGACATCGACGAGATCTTCGCTCGGGACGGGCAGCGGCGGCACCGAGAAGACGAAGCGGGTGCCGCCGTCCGCGGCGGTCTCCACGGTGACGTGCCCGCCGTGCGCCTCGGCCACCTGGCGCACGATCGCGAGGCCGAGGCCCGACCCCGGCATGCTGCGCGCCTCGGCCGAGCGGTAGAACCGGTCGAAGATGAACGGCAGGTCGTCGCCGGCGATGCCCGGGCCGTGGTCGCGGACGGTCACGGTGCCCTCACCGACGTCCACCTCGACGACCTCGCCGCGCGGGCTCCACTTGGCCGCGTTGTCGAGCAGGTTGCGCACCGCCCGGTCGAGCCGCCCCGGCACGCCGCGCACCAGCGTCGGCCGAGCGTCGAGGCGGAAGTTCACGTCGGCGGAGTTGCGCTCGGCCCGCTCGATCGCCTCCGCCACGAGCACGTCGAGGCGCACGTCGTCCTCCTCGCCCGGCGACTGGCCGTCGCGAGCGAGCTCGACGATGTCGCCGACAAGGACCGTCAGCTCGTCGAACTGGCGGTGCACGTCCTGCTCGAGCTTGCGGCGGCTCTCCTCGGGCAGCGGGGCGGGCCGCATCAGCACCTCGAAGTTCGTGCGCAGGCTGGTCAGCGGCGTGCGCAGCTCGTGCGACGCGTCGGCGACCAGCTGGCGCTGTGCGGCGACGGCCTGCTCGAGCGCGGCCAGCATCGTGTTGAAGCTGGTCGCAAGCCGGCTGAGCTCGTCGTGGCCGGTCACCTCGATGCGCTGCGTGAGGTCGTGCGTCGCCGCCACGTTCTCGGCCGTCTCGGTGAGCTTGCGGACGGGCCGAAGCGCCTCGCGGGCGACGAACGCGCCCAGCAGCGCCGCGAGCGCGACGCCGCCCGCGGCGACGAGCAGGAACCAGATCCGCAGCTGCCGCAGGACGATGTCGGCGTCGGTGAGCCGGCGGGCGATCTGCAGCGAGAGGCCGTTGCCGAGCGAGACCGTGGCGACGCGCAGGTGCACGCCCTGAACGGTCATCGTCTGGAGCGTCAGCGACTCCTGTGTGCGGGCCGCGTCGAGGGCCGCCTGCGTCACGGGCAGCCGGCCGCGGGTGTTCGGCGAGCGAGCCCAGATGTCGCCTCCTGCCGTCACGGCCTGCATGTAGTCGTTGTCGGAACTCGAGAAGAGCTCGGGTGACGGGATGCGGTACGTGGGCGGGCTCATCTGCTGGACCGCAGCCGTCGCCTCCGACCGCAGCGCGGAGTCGACCTGCCCGTAGAGGCGCTGGCCGACCACGATGTAGGCGATCGCGCACGCAACCGCGACCGCCAGGGCCACGGCCGCCGCCGACGCGAGCGTGAGCCGGAGCCGGAAGCTCACGGCTCCCGCAGCACGTAGCCGATTCCCCGCTTGGTGTGGATCAGCCGCGGCTCCCCGTCCGCCTCCGTCTTGCGGCGCAGGTAGCCGATGTAGACGTCGAGCGAGTTCGAGGCGTAGCCGAAGTCGTAGCCCCACACCCGCTCGAAGATCGTCGCGCGCGTGAGCACCTGCCGGGGGTGCTGCATGAGGAGCTCGAGCAGCGCGTACTCGGTGCGAGTGGTCTCGATGACGCGGTCGCCGCGACGGGCCTCGTAGGTCGTCGGGTCGAGGGTCAGATCGGCGAAGCGCAACACGCCCTGGCTCTCGCCCGTCCCCGTCCGCCGCATGAGCGCCCGCAGCCGCGCCAGCAGCTCCTCGAGCGCGAACGGCTTCGACAGGTAGTCGTCGGCGCCGGCGTCGAGCCCGGCGACGCGGTCGGTCACCTGGTCGCGCGCGGTCAGCATCAGCACCGGCGTACGGTCGCCGTTCGCGCGCAGCCGCCGGCACACCTCGAGGCCGCTCATGTGCGGCATGCTCACGTCGAGGATGACGGCGTCGGGCGGCGCGGCGGCGACCCGATCGAGGGCGGCGCGACCGTCACCGGCCGAGGCGACCTTGTAGCCCTCCTGCACCAGGGCCCGGTCGAGCGCGTCGACCACGGCCGGCTCGTCATCGACTATCAGGACTTCCACAGCCACAGTATCCGCGGGCATCCTAAGACCGACGTAAATTCCCTGCAACCGCCGAGATCGGCAATACGCTTCCCCCGTGACCAGCCCGCGTGCACGCCGGTGGGCAGCCGGCGCCGTCCTCGTCGCGCTCGCGCTGGCGGGCGCGGCCGCCGCATACGCGGTCTCCCGGTCGGGCGATTCGGCGGCGGGGCCGCCCGTCCACGCCCGCTCGCGGCACACGCACACCTCCCACTCGACCGGCCTCTCCAGCACGCCGCCTGCGAGCGCGAGCACTTTCATCCAGACGGCCACGCCGCCACCTCCGCCGCCCCACCTGGCCCGCCCGCACATCGTCTGGAAGCCGATCCCGTTCTCGGCCCAGCGGCTGGCCGAGACGGCCGCCTACGCGAAGCGCCACTATGGCGTCGACACCTGGCACATCCGCGGGCCGCACGTGATCGTCGAGCATTACACCGAGTCGACCACCATGATGTCGGCCTGGTCGACCTTCGCCCAGGACGTGCCCGACTCCGAGCTGCACGAGCTCCCAGGCACGTGCGCGCACTTCATCGTCGACCGCGACGGCACCATCTACCAGCTCGTCCCGCTGGACGTCATCTGCCGGCACACCGTCGGCCTGAACCTCGTGGCGCTCGGCATCGAGCACGTCGGCATGTCCGACGCCGCGATCCTGGACGACCCGGCCCAGATGAAGGCGTCGCTGCACCTCACGGCCTGGCTGTTGCAGCGCTACCACATCCCTCTCGGCGACGTGATCGGCCACGCCGAGAGCCTGACCTCGCCCTGGCACCACGAGCTCTACCCGTCGTGGCGCTGCCAGACCCACTCGGACTGGCAGCCGGCCGACATGGCCGCCTACCGCGCCCGCCTTCGGGCGCTCCTGCGCCGGTACCAGATCCCGGCCGGCCCGCCGGTGGCCCGAGTCAGCTCGGGCTGCTGACCCGCTCCTCGAGCGGCTCCACGTTCATCGGGTCCACCTCCATGACCGCCTCCGGCCCGACGTCGGTCGTCCGCAGCGGCTCCTCGCGCAGCAGGAGCGCGATGGCGAAGCCGATGATCGCGATCGGGACGCCGATCAGGAACACGGTGTCGATCGACCTCGCGAACGCCTCGATCACCGGGCCGCGCACCGCGTCGGGCAGGCTGAGGATGGCCGCCGGGCTGCCCTTGAGCGTGTCCGGCGAGACGCCCGGCGGCAGGCTGCCGCCCGGCAGCAGCTCGCGCAGGTTCGAGGCCAGCTGGTTCGTGAGCACGGCGCCGAACAGCGCCACGCCGAACGAGCCGCCCATCGAGCGCAGGAACGTCGCCGCGCCGGTCGCCGTGCCCAGGTCGCGCTTGTCGACGGCGTTCTGGACGGCGAGCACGAGCACCTGCATGACCATGCCGAGGCCGAGGCCGAGGACGGCCATGTAGGCAGAGGTCTCGAGCGTCGAAGTCGTCTGGCCCATCGTGGAGAGCAGGTACATGCCGAACGCCATCACCAGCATCCCGGCCACCGGGAAGGCCTTGTAGCGCCCGGTGCGGCTGATGATCCGGCCCGACAGGATGGCCGTGAACATGATCCCCAGGATCAGCGGCAGCAGGAGCAGCCCCGCGTTGGTGGCGCTGCGGCCGGTGACGACCTGCAGGAACAGCGGCAGGTAGATGATCCCGCCGAACATCGCCAGGCCGACGATGAACATCGTCGCCGTCGCCACCGTGAACACCCGGTTCCGGAAGAGGTACGGCGGCAGCACCGGCTCGGCCACGCGCCGCTCGACGGCGACGAACGCGGCCAGGAGCACGGAACCGACGACCGCGAGGGTGACGATCGTCGGCGAGCCCCAGGCGTACTCGGTGCCGCCCCACGTCACCGCCAGCAGCACCGACCCCACGCCGCCGACGAGGAGCGCGGTGCCCAGGTAGTCGATGCTGTGGGAGACGCGCCGGTGCGGCAGGTCGAGCACGACGCTCGTGACGACCAGCGCCACGGCGCCCACCGGGATGTTCACGTAGAACACCCAGCGCCACGAGAGGTTGTCGACGAAGAAGCCCCCCAGCAGCGGGCCGACCACGCTCGCGAGGGCGAATACGGCGCCCATGTAGCCCTGGTAGCGGCCGCGCTCGCGGGGCGGGACGATGTCGCCGATGATCGTCATCGCGAGGGTCATCAGACCGCCGGCGCCGATGCCCTGGAGCCCGCGGAACGCGATCAGCTCCGGCATGTTCTGGGAGAGGCCCGCGAGCGCCGACCCGATCAGGAAGACGACGATCGCGAACTGGAACACCTTCTTGCGCCCGTAGAGGTCGCTGATCTTGCCGTAGAGCGGCGTCGTCACCGTGGACGCCACGAGGTATGCGGTCACCACCCACGAGAGGTGGTTCAGGCCGCCCAGGTCGCCGACGATGGTCGGAAGCGCCGTCGCGACGATGGTCTGGTCGAGCGCCGCGAGCAGCATGCCCAGCATGAGCCCGCCGAGGATGACCATGATCTGCCGGTGGGTGTAGACCCGCGGTTGCACCTGCCCTGCCCCCTGCTCAGCCACTCAGTCCTCCCTGCCGTTCGATGTCCTCCACCAGCCGCTCGAGCAGGTCGGCGAGGCGAGCCTTGTCGGCCGCCGCCCATCCCGAGAGCATCTGCCCGAACGCGCGGTTGCGCGCCTCGCGGACGCGGGCGACGAGCTCGTCGCCGGGCGCCGTGGTCGACACGACCGCCGCGCGCCGGTCGCCGGGGTCGTGCCTGCGGACGACGAGGCCGGCCGCCTCGAGCTCGGCCACCTTGCGGCTCGTCGTCGAGATGTCGAGGCCGATGCGCTCGGCCAGCTGCGAGATCCGGGCCGGCTCCCGCATCGCCTTGGCGAGCAGCACGAACCCGGTGCGGTCGACCGCGACGCCCGCCTCCTCGGCAACGCGCTCGTGCAGGCGGGCCGCATGCCCGGCCCGGAACACCGTTGCGAGCGCCTCGCCGATGCGGGTGAGGTCGTCGCGCTGGGTCGGGTCGTCGGCCAGTGTCACGGTCTCAACCTAGCAAGGTTGCTTGCAGCATGCAAGCTTTTGCTGCTATGCTGCATCGCGTTCGGCTCACGACTCAGGGGGGAAGTCGTCGAACACTCGATCTCGCATACGACCTATTCGCGCAACGGCAACGGGGGCGCCGTCGAGGCGATGATGGTGCGGCCGGCGGCCGCCCGCGGCGCGCTTCCGGCCGTCATCGTGATCCACGAGGCGTGGGGCGTGGACGCCCACATCCGCGACGTCGCCGGGCGGATCGCGTCGGCCGGATACCTGGCCTTCGTGCCCGACCTCTACGCGCACGGCGGCGCGCGGCCCGCGGAGCTCGCACCCGACCGGATCGACGCGCTCAAGCGCTTCACCGACACGCTCCCGCCCGGCGGCCTCGGCAACCGGGAGGTGCGCGAGCGCGGCCTGAAGGCCATGCCGGAGACCGAGCGGGAGCGGATCGAGGAGTCGCGGCGGGCCGTCTTCGCCGGCATGCACGCGCCGGAGCGCTTCGTCGACGACCTGCGCGGCGCCGTCGAGCGCCTGCTCGACCACCCCGACTGCAACGGCCAGATCGGCACGGTCGGCTTTTGCCTCGGCGGCGGGCTGGGCGGGCTGCTCGCCTGCGACGCCGACGACGTCCGCGCGACCGTCGTCTACTACGGCACGCCGCCGCCGGCCGAAGGGGCCGGCGCGATCTCCTCCCCCATGCTCGGCATCTACGGCGCGAAGGACCCGATCACCGCCGCGGTGCCCGCCTTCGCCGACGCGATGGCCGCCGCCGGCAAGCCGTTCGTCCACCGCGTCTACCCCGGCGCACCGCACGCCTTCTTCAACGACACCCGGCCCTCGTATCGCGTGCGGGCGTCACGCGACGCCTGGGCGCGCACGCTCGGGTTCCTGGCGGAGCACCTCGGCTGACGATGGCCGGCGATCCCGAGATCGGCCGGCGGGCCGAGCGCACCTTCCACGTGGACGACGCGGCCATCGAGGCGTTCGCCGGCGTCTCCGGCGACCGAAACCCCGTCCACCTGGACGACGCCTACGCGGCCACGACGCCCTTCGGCGGCCGGGTCGCGCACGGGATGCTGACGGCCGCGTTCTTCTCGGCCCTGCTCGCGGGCGAGCTGCCCGGGCCGGGCACGATCTACCTGGGGCAGAAGCTGCGCTTCACGGCGCCGGTGCGGCCCGGCGACGACGTGCGCTGCGAGGTCGCCGTCACGGCCTGGGACGCCGCCCGGCGGCGGGCGACGCTCGCGACCCGGGCCTGGGTCGGCGAGACGCTCGTCGTCGACGGCGAGGCGACGGTGCTCGTGCCCGCGACCGAGTAGCTCAGAGGCCGGAGGCGGCCGCTGCCGCGGAGCTGCCGTGGCCGCTGCTGCGATCGTCCCCCCAGCCGTGATCCATCCGCATGCGGAAGTGGAAGCCGTGGGTGACGAAGCCGTCGATCCCCCTGGTGATCATGCGAAGCGCCTGCTGCTCCTGCGCCTTCGTCATGCGCCCGTCCTTCACCGCGGAGTCGAGGTGCGACTTGATCGGCGCGACCATGGCGGACTCGAGCCCGCTCACGGACTTGCCCTTGGCCTCGGCGATCGCGGCCGGCGTCTTGCCCGAGCGCAGCTCCTTGATCAGCTCATCGGTCGAGACGCCCAGGTACTTGGCGACGCCCGCGAGCGGCCCGCCCATCGGCCCCGGCCCGAAGAACGGCCCCGGCCCGAACCCGCGGTGGAAGCCGAAGTGGCCCGGCCCGCCGAAGCGGTGGTGGCCGAAGTCGCCGAACGGGAAGGCGCCGGCATGGGCCTTTGCCTGCTTCAGGATCGCGTCGGCCTGTGCGCGAGTCAGCTTGCCCTGCTTGACGAGCTGGTCGAGCCGGTCGGCCAGCGCGCCGTTGACGGCGCTCTGGAGCTTCGCCGGCGACACGCCGAGGCGGTGCGCGACATCGTCGAAGAACGAGTTGCCGCCCGAGGAGGACGTGGCGAGGGCCGTTCCGCCCAGCCCGGCGACGCCGAGCGCCACCGCTGCGATCGCGATCCGGCGCTTCATGCGTGTGCTCACCACATCCTCCTCGAGCAGGGATTCATCCCCGGTGTCCATCCCGGGACACTGCCTTCCACTATGCGCCACCCCCGGGGCCGCGCGCAACGCCAAAACGGTCCGAAAGCCGCATTCTTAGGCAGTTTTTAGCGTCAGGCGGCCGAGATGGGGACTGTCCCCGCCGGGCGGGGACAGTCCCCGATGTTCGGCCCGGGGCGGGCTGCCGAGAGGGCTGGCTATCCTGCGCGGCCATGGTCACGCGCTACGAGCCGGCCCCCGACCGCTACGAGCACATGACCTACCGCCGCTGCGGGCGAAGCGGCCTCGACCTGCCCGCCGTGTCGCTCGGCCTGTGGCACAACTTCGGCCACGACCGGCCGCTCGACACGAGCGCCGCGATCGTCCGCCGCGCGTTCGACCTGGGCGTCACCCACTTCGACCTCGCGAACAACTACGGCCCGCCCTACGGCTCGGCCGAGGAGAACTTCGGCCGGCTGCTCGAGCGCGACCTGCGACCGTTCCGCGACGAGCTCGTCATCTCGACGAAGGCCGGCTACGACATGTGGCCCGGCCCGTACGGCGACCACGGCTCGCGCAAGTACCTGCTCGCGAGCCTCGACCAGAGCCTGGGCCGCCTCGGGCTCGACTACGTCGACATCTTCTACTCCCACCGCTTCGACCCGGCGACGCCGCTCGAGGAGACGATGGGCGCGCTTGCGAGCGCGGTCAAGTCCGGCAAGGCGCTCTACGCCGGGATCTCGTCCTACTCCGCCGAGACCACCCGGCGGGCGGCGGCCATCCTCCGCGACATGGGCGTGCCGCCGCTGATCCACCAGCCGTCGTACTCGATGCTCAACCGGTGGATCGAGCCTGACCTGCTGGACGCGCTCGAGGACGAGGGCATGGGCTGCATCACCTTCTCGCCGCTCGCCCAGGGGATGCTGACCGACCGCTACCTGAACGGCATCCCGGAGGGCTCGCGGGCGAGCCGCGACGACTCGCTCTCGCCCGACCTGCTCACCGCGCGGACGATGGCGAAGGTGCGCGCCCTGAACGAGGTCGCCGCCGGCCGCGGCCAGACGCTGGCCCAGATGGCACTCGCCTGGACGCTGCGCGACTCGCGGGTGACCTCGACCCTGATCGGCGCGAGCAGCATCCCCCAGCTCGAGGACAACCTCGGCGCGATCGCGCGGCTCGGGTTCAGCGACGACGAGCTGGCCGAGATCGACCGCTACGCGACCGAGAGCGACATCAACCTGTGGGCGGCATCGAGCCGCACGTGAGCCGCCCGCGGGACGGGCGGCCGGCCTGATGCCCTGAGGCAGCGAGTGTCGCCAGCCGATGCGACACGGGGTACCCTCCTGCGCACGATGAAGCCGAGCCGGCGCGGCACGCGGATTGCGCTCGTGGTGGCCGTGCTGGTGGCGGCCGCTGCGGTGCTCGCGACGACCAGGATCGCGGACGGCGGCGGCGCTGGGAGCCCGCGCCACTACGTCGTTGCCACGACGAAGCGCACCAACATCGTGATCATCCTCACCGACGACCAGCGCTGGGACACGCTCTGGTCGATGCCGAACGTCCAGAAGCTGCTCGTGCACCACGGCGTGACGTTCGCCAACTCGTTCGTCTCGGACTCGCTGTGTTGCCCCAGCCGGGCGACGATCCTGACCGGCAACTACGCGCACACGACGCACGTCTACGACAACCATCCGCCGCACGGCGGCGCGCCGATCTTCCGGAAGTCCGGAGACGACCGCTCGACGCTCGCCACGTGGCTGCAGGCGGCCGGATACCAGACCGGTCTCTTCGGCAAGTACCTGAACTCGTACACGGGCGGCGTCCCGCCCGGGTGGAGCCGCTGGGTCGCCTTCGACTACGAGCCGCAGTACCACCCCTACTACGTGTTCACGAACGCCCCCCACCGCTGCCCCGGCCGGCCGGCCTGCCGGCTGAAGCGCGAGGTCTCGACCTACTCGACCAAGTACTTCGGAAACGCGGCGGCCGACTTCATCGACTCGGCCCCGGCGAAGCAGCCGGTGTTCGTCTACTACGCGCCGTACGCCCCGCACCTGCCGTCGTTCCCGCAGCACAAGTACGCGAACCGGTTCGCCAACCTGAAGCCGTACCGGCCGCCGAGCTACAACGAGAAGGACGTCTCCGACAAGCCGCCGTGGATCCGCCGGCTCGGCCGCTTCGACGGCATCGAGAACGCCCAGATCATGGCCCAGCGCCAAGCGGAGTACCAGACGCTGATCACGGTCGACAACGAGGTCGGGAACATCGTCGCGTCCCTGCGCGCCACGCATCGGCTCGCGCACAGCGTGATCCTGTTCGCGTCGGACAATGGCGTCAGCTGGGGCGAGCACCGGCTCACGGTCGGCAGCAAGCAGGTGCCCTACGACGAGGCGCTGCGGGTGCCGCTCGTCGTCCGCTACGAGCCGGACACGACCCATCCGTCGACCGACCACCATCTGATCGTGAACACCGACTGGGCGCCGACGCTGGCCGCGATCGCGGGCGCGTCCCACCCCGCCGTCGAGGGCCGCAGCTTCCTGCCGTTCCTGCAGCACCAGCAGTCCGTCCGGCCGTGGCGGACGCAGTTCCTGCTCGAGCACATGAACGGGAACCCGCCCTCGCTCGCGCCCGCCTTCTGCGGCATCCGCGGCATCGGCTGGATGTACGCCCGGTACACCGGCGGATACCAGGAGCTCTACAACCTGAAGACCGATCCGTACGAGCTGCGCAACATCGCCGGCGAGCCGTCGCAGGCGGGCGAGCTCGCCCACATGCGCCGGCTGACGGCCCGCGAATGCCGGCCGCCGCCGCCCGGCTACAAGCCGTAGGTCACGCCGGCCGGTTCACGACATCGTGGACGCGTCGCGGAAGTACGTGAGCAGTGCTCGACGTCCGGCGGCGCGGCGTCGCCGGCGCGGAGGCCGCCGACACGGTCGTAGAGCGTGTGGTCGTGGGCGATGGCAGGCAGCGTACCGAGCGGCCAGACCTATACTCGACGCATGCCCGGAGTTGCGTTCGTCGCCCACTGCCTGCTGAACCAGAACTCCAAGTGCAGCGGCGGCGCCCGCTGCCCCGGGGTGTACTCGCCGCTCGTGGCGGCGCTTCGCGAGCGGGGCTGGCAGATCCAGCAGATGCCCTGTCCCGAGCTCGCCTTCACGGGCCTGAACCGGTTCTGGGCGGTGCGCGAGCAGCTCGACACGTCCGCCTACCGGCGCCACTGCCGGCGGATCGCCAAAGGCGTCGCCGGGGCCATCGAGGTGCACGTCCGCGCGGGCGACGAGGTCGTCCTCGTCGGGCTCGAGGGCAGCCCCTCGATGGGCGTGCACGTCACGAGCTCCGACCCGGAGCGGGGCGGCCGGCCGGAGTGGCCGGACGGCGCCGACGAGCTCACGCCCGGGAGCGGCATCTTCATCGACGAGCTCTCCGCCGAGCTGGCCGAGCGGGGTGTGCCGATGCCGCGCGCGACCGGGATCACCCACCAGCTGCCCGACCACCACGGCCCGGGCGAGCTCGAGAGCATCGTCGCGCTCCTGGAGGCCTGAGCGGTGGACGCGGGCGACGCGCGCGGCTACCGGGTGGCCCTGATCGCGGACGAGCTGGTGAACCCGGCGGCCCGCGGGATCGACGGCCTGGCCGCGCTCGAGTCGGCCGGCTGGGGCGCGATCCAGCTCCCCTCCGGCGACTACCCGGACGAGGTGGCGGCGCCGCTGCTCGAGCTCGTCGCCGAGCAGACCGAGGAGTTCACCCGCCACGGCTACACGGTCGCCGTGATCGGCCGCCGGGCCGGGCTCGACGAGGCGCTCGCCGCCTACGGCGTCTCCGGCCTGCCGTCGATCGAGCCGCGCTCGACCGCCGCGCTCACCCGCTTCCTCGCCGCCCAGTAACCGGGGTCTGACCCCGAACGTCGGCTGTGACACGTTCTTGGCGCTTTCGTTGGTCTTGAATAGCGCCACACCGATCAGGAGGGAACCCCATGGGACAGCCGGTCGTCCATTTCGAGGTCGTCGGGCAGGACTCGGCGAAGCTCCAGGCGTTCTACGGCGAGGCGTTCGGGTGGGACTTCGACACCACCAACCCCATGAGCTACGCCGTCGTCGACCGCGATGCGAACAGCACGGCCGACGGCGGCGGCATCGGCGGCGGCATCGGCGAGGCGCCCGAGGGCTACAGCGGGCACGCGACGTTCTACGTCGCCGTGCCCGACGTCGAGGCGGCGCTGGCGCAGGTGGAGCAGCTCGGCGGCACGCGCATGTTCGGGCCCGAGCAGGTCATGGACAGGCTGGTCGTCGGCCTCTTCACCGACCCGGAGGGACACGTGGTGGGCCTGGTGAACGGCGGCTGACCAGCAACCCGGGGACAGTCCCCAGCACTGCCCCGTCTCGACCGCGGGTCAGGATCGCGGACTACGCGATGCGACCGCGACGCAGCAGCCGGTCGCGCCGCGGTCGAGGCGGGCCGTCCGCCCGTCGTCGGGCAGCGCGTCGATCATGCCCTGCACGAGCGAGACGTTCATCCCGCAGATGAGGTCGCGGTGCTGGGCCGCCAGGTGGTGGAACGGGCAGTTGCGAAGGCGGATGTCGTCGCCGGCGCACACCGGCTCGTAGCCCGTCGCGGCAAGCGCGTTCACGAGCGGGTCGGCGTCATCGCCGGCCGGTGCCACGGTCTCGCGGCCGAGCCGGTAGGCGCCGTCGACCAGGGCGGTGCGGGCCGCGCCGGTCGGCTCGTGGTCGAGCGCGGCGGCGAGCAGGATCGCGGCTCGCTCGTAGTCGCGCGGCGGCAGGCTGGCCGAGAACTCGGCGTCCGACCGGCGGTAGAGCTTCGCCGTGCGGCCGGCACCGGGCCCGGTGCGCTCGCCGGTGCGGGCATAGCTCGTCTCGAGCAGGCCGTCGGCGACCAGCTTGTCCAGGTGGTAGGCGGCCAGCGAGCGGCGGATCCCCGCCTCCTCGGCGGCCGCCTCGCGCGAGGTCGGCTGCGACCGCGAGGCGACGATGTCGTAGAGGCGGCGGCGGACCGGGTCGGCCAGGCGGCCGATGGCACGGAGGGGGTCTCGGCTCATGCCCTCATTCTAACGCGAGTCAGATTTGACGTAAATCGGAAGGACGGCTATTCTATCGAATGATTCGACTTACGATAGAAGGAGGCCCCTAGATGACAACCCACACCGTCGCACCGACACGCGTTGCCGGGTTCTCGACGGATGCCCTGCGCCGCGACCCGGCGTTCCAGGCGTTCACCCTGCTCCGGATCGGGTTCACGGTCGCGCCGATCGTGTTCGGCCTGGACAAGTTCTTCAACGTCCTCGTCAACTGGGAGATCTATCTGGCGCCCTGGGTGAACCGCCTGATCCCGGGCACCGCCCACCAGTTCATGGACGTCGTCGGCGTCGTCGAGATCCTCGCCGGCCTGGCGGTCGCGATCAAGCCCCGCTACGGCGCCTATCTGGTCGCCGCGTGGCTCGCAGGCATCGTCGTCAACCTGCTCACCTACTCCGGCTACTACGACATCGCCCTGCGCGATTTCGGATTGATGCTCGCCGCCCTCACGCTGGCGCGCCTCGCGAGCATCTACGACCCGCCGTTCCGCCGGGACTAGCCCGCCCGCGGCGATGCGGCCGCCGGGCCGGCCCTCTCCCCGGCCCGGCGGCCCAGAGGCCTGGACCAATCGTCGATGCCCAGCATCCCGGAGGGATTGGTCCACAGCGTCACAAGAGTGCAACGGCCACCGTTCGGGGTCAGACCCCGATTGACGGGTGGAGCAGCGGGACCGCGGCGTCCTGCCAGCCGGCGCGCAGCACCTCCACCAGCGACGGCGGGGTGACCACCGTGGCCGCGCCCGCGGCCGGGCGGGGGCGGCGGGCGGCGTAGCCGGAGGGCGACCACAGCAGCAGCTCGCGGCCGAGCACCAGGTGGGGGTCGCCGTCGCGGAGCACGAACGCCCCGTCCGGGAGCGAGCCGAACGGCGCGGTGTGGGTGCGGTGCGCGCGCGTCTCGGGGTCGACCCGCTCGCCGTGCAGGCGCAGGTCGATGGGGTCGGCGCCGGACTCGCCGCCGTGCAGCCCGGCCCAGATCGTGCCGAAGCGGTCGTAGTCCTCCCGCCGGCAGAGCGCGCACGGGCGGTGGCCGGCGGCGAACGCCGTGGCCTCGTCGACGAAGAAGAGCTCCGTGAACTTGCCCGGCTGCATCATCGGGCCGCGCTGCCAGCCCTTGAACTCGAGCCGACAGGCGATCCAGCGGCGCACCGCCCAGCGGCGGCGGATGGTCCCCCCGTCGTCGTGCAGACAGCCGCGGTTGCCGTAGACGAGCCCGCGTGCGGGCGCCGGGATCAGCTCCCCGAGCGGCGTGACGCGGTTCCGGAGCGCCATCAGGCCCGGCGCCCGGCGATGCCGACGTAGTTCTCGGCCAGCGTCGTTGCGGCCGCCGGCGAGGAGACGACGTAGCGCAGCTGGGCCAGCTGCAGCTCGAGGTCGAACGGGTCGTCGCCCGGCAGGCGGTGCAGCATCGACGTCATCCACCACGAGAAGTGCTCCGCCCGCCACACCCGCCGCAGGCAGGCGCCGGTATAGCCGTCGAGCCCCGAGCGGTCGCCCGACTCGTACCAGGCGGCGATCGCCTCGCCCAGCAGCTCCACGTCGGCGATCGCCAGGTTCAGGCCCTTCGCGCCCGTCGGCGGCACGATGTGGGCCGCGTCGCCGGCCAGGTACAGGCGCCCGTACTGCATCGGCGCGGCCACGAAGCTGCGCATCCCGGTCACGCCCTTCTCGAGTATCGGCCCCTCGGAGAGCGTCCAGCCGGGCACGCGGAGCCGGGTCTGGAGCTCGGCCCAGATGCGCTCGTCCGGCCACTCGCCCACGTCCTCGTCGTGCGCCACCTGCACGTACAGGCGGCTGAGCGTCGGCGAGCGCAGGCTGAGCAGCGCGAACCCACGCTCGTGGTGGGCGTAGACGAGCTCCTCGCTCGACGGCGCGACGTCGGCCAGAATCCCCAGCCAGCCGAACGGGTAGTCGCGCTCGCTCACCCGCAGCACCCCCGCCGGGATGGACTCGCGCGAGACGCCGTGGAAGCCGTCGCAGCCGGCGACGAGGTCGCAGCGCAGCTCGTGCTCGCGGCCCTCGTGACGGTAGGTGATCAGCGGGCGGTCGCCGTCGATGTCCGCCAGGGCCACGTCGGCCGCCTCGAAGCGCAGCGGGTCGCCCGCGTCGAGCCGGATGCGGATCAGGTCCTTCACCACCTCCGTCTGCCCGTAGATCACGATCGCCGCGCCGCCGGTGAGCTCGGAGAGCGGGATGCGGTGGCGCTCGCCGTCGAACTGGAGCGAGACGCCGTGGTGGACGATGCCCTCGCGGTCCATCCGCTCGCCGGCGCCGATCCCCCGCAAGAGGTCGACCGCTCCCTGCTCGAGCACGCCCGCCCGGATGCGCCCCTCGCAGTGCTCGCGGCTGCGGCTCTCGAGCACGACCGATTCGATCCCCCGCCCCTTCAGGAGCTGGGCCAGCGTCAGCCCGGCCGGCCCCGCCCCCACGATCCCGACCTGGGTCGTCTCGGCGGTCACCCAGGCCTCTCGAACAGCGCCGCCTGGCCCTGGCCGACGCCGACACAGAGCGTCGCCAGACCGTAGCGGCCGCCGCGGCGGCGCAGCTCGTGCACGAGCGAGACCACCAGCCTGGCGCCGCTCATCCCCAGCGGATGCCCGAGCGCGATCGCGCCGCCGTTCACGTTCACGCGGTCGGGATCGAGCCCGAGCTCGCGGACGACGGCGACGCTCTGCGACGCGAACGCCTCGTTCAGCTCGACCAGGTCGATGTCGGCCGCGGCCACCCCGGTGCGTTCGAGCAGCTTGCGCACGGCCGGGATCGGGCCGATGCCCATCACCCGCGGGTCGACGCCGACCGACGCGCTCCCGGCGAACGTCGCGAGCGGCTCGGCGCGGAGCGCAGCGGCCCGCTCCTCGCTCGCGATCACGACCGCGGCCGCGCCGTCGTTCATGCCGCTCGAGTTGCCGGCCGTGACGCTCCCGCCGGTGCGGAACGCCGGCTTCAGGGCCGCCAGCGCCTCGAGCGTCGTGTCGGGCCGGGGATGCTCGTCGCGATCGAGGTCGCCGACCGGGACGAGCTCGTCGGCGAAGCGGCCGGCCGCCTGGGCCGCCGCCCACCGCTCCTGCGAGCGCAGCGCGAAGGCGTCCTGGTCGGCGCGCGAGACGCTCCACCCAGCCGCCACGTTCTCGCCGGTCTCGCCCATCGTCTCGAGCGGGAACATCGCCTCGAGGCGCGGGTTGGGATAGCGCCAGCCAAGCGTGGTGTCGTAGACCGTGCGGTGGCCGCGCTCGAACGCCCGCGCGGGCTTCGGCATCGAGAGCGGCGCCCGCGTCATGGACTCGACTCCGCCGGCCACCGCCAGGTCGGCGTCCCCGGCGACGACTGCGTGGCAGGCCGCGACGACCGCCGAGAGCCCCGAGGCGCACAGGCGGTTCAGCGTGACGCCCGGCACCGACTGCGGGAACCCGGCGAGCAGGACGGCCATGCGGGCGACGTCGCGGTTGTCCTCGCCGGCCTGGTTGGCGCAGCCCAGGTAGACGTCGTCGATGTCGGCCGGGTCGACGCCGGCCCGCTCGACGGCGGCCGAGACGGCGACCGCCGCCAGGTCGTCCGGGCGCACGCCCGCGAGGGCGCCGCCGTAGCGGCCGATCGGCGTGCGCACCGCGGAGAGGATGACCGCCCGGCTCATCCGCCCTCCTCCTCCTGGACGCGCTGGGCGACCGCGAAGGCGGAGTTGGCCGCCGGCACGCCGCAGTAGATGGCCGCCTGCAGCAGCACCTCCTTGATCTCGTCCCAGCTGAGCCCGTTGCGGCGGGCCGCCCGCAGGTGCACGGCGAGCTCGTGGTCGTGGCCGCCGGCGACGAGCGCGGTCAGGGTGATGCAGCTGCGCGTGCGCCGGTCGAGGCCGGGCCGGGCCCACACCTCGCCCCAGGCGTAGCGGGTGATCAGCTCCTGGAAGTCGGCCGTGAGCGGCGAGCCGCCGGCGCCGGCCGCGTCGACGTGGGCGTCGCCCAGCACCTCCCGGCGCACCCCCATACCCCGCTCGTACCGGTCGTCCGTCATCCGCTCTCCCCTCCGTCGAGCACGCGGTCGACGAGCGCCGCCGCCGATTCCAGTCCCGCCGCCGGGTCGAGGGCGGCGTCGATCTCGTCCGGGCGCAGGCCGAGGCCGTCCGCCTCGGCGAGCGCCTGCCGGAACGTCACGTCCTCGGCCGCCGTCCGCTCGGCCGCGGCCGTGACCAGCCGCCGGGCCTCGACGAGGCCGATGCGCGCGGCCGCGGCGTAGGTGACCCGCTCGGCCATGACGAGGCCGCGGGTCAGGTCGAGGTTGCGGCGCATGCGGGCGGTGTCGATCTCCAGGCCGGCGAGCAGCTCACGCGTGCCGGCCGCCGCGCCGCCGGCGCCGGCGAGCGCGCCGGTCAGCGCGTCCCACTCGGCGTGCCAGGGCCCGGCCGCGCGCTCGTGCTGGTGCGGCTCGGCCGCCACGAGCGCGGCGGCGTTGCGGCGGGCCTGGGCCGCGCAGGCCAACGTGCGAACCGACACGGCCGGATTGCGCTTGTGCGGCATCGTCGACGATGCGCCGCCCGCTCCCTCGCGCACCTCGGCCACCTCGGTCTGGGCGAGCAGCACCACGTCGCCGGCAATCTTCGCGCACGCCGCGGCGACCGCGGCGAGGGCGGCGCCGAGCTCGATCAGCGCGCTGCGCTCGGTGTGCCACGGGGCGAGCGGCTCGGCCAGGTCGAGCTCGCGGGCATAGAGCCGCGCCACCTCGGGGCCGCGTGGGCCGAGCACGGTCAGCGAGCCGACGGCCCCGCCCAGCTGCGCGCGCAGCCGCCGCGCGGACACGGCCGCCACGAGGGCGCGGGCCTCGCGCAGGCCGACGAGCCAGCCCGCCGCCTTCAACCCGAACGTCGTCGGCGTCGCCTGCTGCAGCAGCGTCCGGCCCGCGATCGGGGTCGTCCGGTGCGCCCGGGCAAGCGCGGCGCACCGTGCGGCCGCGTCGTCCAGCCAGGCCGCGGTCGGCGCGAGCGCGCGCTTCGCGACCAGCATGGCGGCGCTGTCGAGGATGTCCTGGCTGGTCGCCCCCCAGTGCACGAACCCGGCCTCCTCGGAGCCGAGTCCGGCCCGGATCGCGCCCACGAGCGGCTCCACCGGGTTCCCGGCCGAGCGCCCGGCCCGGGCCAGGTCGCCGGCGTCGTAGAGATCCGGGGAGCAGCGCTCGGCGATGCGGCCGGCCAGGTGGGCCGGAACGACACCGGCGATCGCCCCGGCGTTCACGAGCGCCCGCTCGGCGTCGAGCATGGCCGCGAGCCAGGCCCGGTCGGACACCGCGGCCGCGATCTCGTCCGGCACGAACAGGGGCGCGAACGTCGTCACAGGGCGAGGAACGTCGTCTGCCGCTCGCCCTGGAGGTGGATGTCGAAGCGCATGCCGCCATTCTCCGCGACGGCGGTGAGGCCGGCCCGCTCGGCGTCGGTGAGCGCCGCCAGCAGGGGGTCGGCGGCGTTGCCGGGCTCGTCCGGGAAGTAGATGCGCGTCATCACGGGCTTCAGCAGGCCGCGGGCGAAGACGAGCACGGTGAGGTACGGCGCACCGTCCCCGCCCGGCTTGACCGTGACGAAGGCGTAGCGGCCGGCGGCGTCGGTGCCGCTGCGCCCCCATCCGAAGCCGTCGCGGTGGCCGCCCTCCGCGTCCGCCTGCCAGATCTCCACCATCGCGTCGACGACGGGCTCGCCGGCGCCGTCGAGCACCCGGCCCTCGATGCGCAGCGCATCGGCCCGGCCGGGGTCGACCAGCTCGTGCTGCGGCCGGACGCAGAGCCCGAACGAGAAGAACGGCCCCACTGTCTGCGAGGGTGTCGCCCCTGCCACGTCAGGCCTCGAGGGGGGTCGCGTCGCGGCCGCCGAGGACGATGTCGAAACGGAAGCCGAGCGCCCACTCCTCGGTCGTCGTCTGCCAGTCGAACCGCGAGATCATCCGCTCCCGGGCGGCCGGGTCGCGGACGGAGTTGAAGATCGGGTCGGCGGAGTGAAGCGGGTCGCCGGGGAAGTACATCTGCGTCACCAGCCGCTCGGTGAAGGCGCGGCCGAAGACCGAGAGGTGGATGTGGGCCGGTCGCCAGGCGTTCTCGTGGTTTCGCCACGGGTAGGCGCCGGGCTTGATCGTCGTGAAGCGGTAGCGGCCCTCGGAGTCGGTGAGCACGCGGCCCGCGCCGGTGAAGTTGGGGTCGAGCGGGGCCGGGTGCTGGTCGCGCTGGTGGATGTAGCGGCCGGCGGCGTTCGCCTGCCAGATCTCGACCAGCGAACCCGGCACCGGCCGGCCGCTCCCGTCCCGCACCGTCCCGCTGACGATGATGCGCTCGCCGAGCGGCTCGCCGTCGTGCTGCCGGGTGAGGTCGGAGTCGGTCTCGGCCAGCGGACTCTCGCCGTAGACGGGGCCGGCCGGGTCGTGCATGGACTCCGGCAGGAGGATCAGCGGCCGGTCCGGCGCCCGCAGGCGGGTCGCGCGGTAGTCCGGGGACAGGTAGCGCGGGTCGACGCTTTCGCGCTCGTCGTCGCGCACGCGCTCGATCGGCGGAGGGCTCACCCGGCGGGCTCCCGCTCGTCGGCGGTGCGCAGGGCGCGCAGCGCCTCCAGCTCGCGCTCGCTCGGCGGCGTGCTCTGCCCGAGGTCGGCGCGCACTCGAAGCGCCCACCCGGTGGCGGCAACGGCCTGGGCGGCCGTGACGCCGGGGTGCACCCGGGCCAGGGTGAGCTCGAAGGTCTCCGGGTCGGGCTCGAGCTCGCCCAGATCGGTGATGACCGCCGTCACGCCACGGCCGCGCAGGCCGAGCTGCTCGCGCGTCCCGGGGCCGTCGCCGAAGCCGACCGACGTGCGGAAGTCGAGCCGCTCGACGAACGTGCGCGGCGACTGCTTCAGGATCACGAGCGTCTCCTTGCACGATGCCGCGATCTCGGGCGCCCCGCCTCCGCCCGGCAGCCGCACCTTCGGGTGGTCGTAATCGCCGATGACGGTGCTGTTCAGGTTGCCATGGCGGTCGATCTGGGCGGCGCCCAGGAAGCCGACGTCGATCCGGCCGGCCTGGAGCCAGTAGGCGAAGATCTCGGGCACGCCGACCACGGCGTCGGCGGTCTCGGCCAGCTCGCCGTCGCCGATCGAGAGAGGCAGGTTGAGCGGCTTGGCGCCGATCGTCCCGCTCTCGTAGATCAGCACGCACCCGGGCGCGTGCGTGGCCCGGGCCAGGTTCGCCGCCTTGCTGGGCAGGCCGATGCCGACGAAGCACACGGTCCCATCGTGCAGCCGGCGGGACGCGGCCACCGCCATCATCTCCTCGCTCGTGTGGCTCACCCGGCCGCCTCCAGGACGTGCTCGCGAATCCACTCGCCGAACGCCTCGCGGTCGCGGCTGATCGCGTCCCAGCGCACGTAGAAGGCGTTGTCGCGCTCGTAGTAGCCGTGGACGTAGGACGGGTGGGCGCCGCCCGGCGCCGCCGCGACGGCGGTCACGACCCAGCCGGGCAGGATGATCGCGCCGGGCACCGGCTCGAGCTCGTCCACGATCTCCTCGACCGTGACGAGCGACCGGGACGAGGCCAGCACCGCCTCCTTCTGCACGCCGCTGATCCCCCACAGCTGGACGTTGCCCTGGCGGTCGGCGCGCTGGGCGTGGACGATGCCGACGTCGGGCCGCAGCGCCCGCACCGCTGCCAGCCGCTCGCCGGTGAACGGGCAGTCCACCCATTTCACCGTCGTGTGCCCGGGCAGGTCGGTGCCGGCGTAGCCGCGCAGCACCGCGAACGGCAGGTTGGCCGCCCCGGCGGCATAGGCCGCGGCCATGCCGGCGTGGGAGTGCTCCTCGAGCTCGAGCGGCTCCGGCCAGCCGTGCTCGACCGCCTCGCGGAGCCGGTGCAGCGAGCCCACGCCGGGGTTTCCGCCCCACGAGAAGACGAGCTTCGCCGCACACCCTGCGCCGATCAGCTGGTCGTAGATCACGTCGGGAGTGAGCCGGATCAGCGTGAGGCCGCGGCGGCCCTGGCGGATCAGCTCGTGGCCGGCCGCGTGCGGGATCAGGTGGGTGAAGCCCTCGAGCGCGACCGTGTCGCCGTCCGAGACCAGCTGGGCGATCCCCTCCTCCAGCGTGACGATCTGGGCCACCTGCGAACCTCAGAACGGGAAGGGGCGCGTGCCGCTCTGGACGGTCACCCACTGCATCTCGGTGAACTCGTCCATCGCGAACGTGCCGCCGAACCGGCCCCAGCCGCTGTCCTTGACACCGCCGAACGGCATCTGCGGCTCGTCGTGCACGGGCTGGTCGTTGACGTGGACGATGCCCGCCTGGAGCCGGCCGGCGATCGCGAGCCCGCGGTCGGGGTCGGTCGTGATCACGCCGGACGCGAGCCCGTAGCTGGTGGCGTTGGCCGCGGCGACCGCCTCGTCGGCGCTCTCGACCACCTCGATCGCGGCCACCGGCCCGAACGTCTCGACCTGGGCGAACTCGCTGTCGCGGGGCACGTCCGCGAGCAGCGTGGCCCGGTAGCAGGCGCCCTCGGCGCTGCCGCCGGCGAGCACCTTCGCGCCCGCCTTGACGACGTCGTCGACTCGGCGGCTGACGGTCTCGAGCGCGGCCGGGTTGATCAGCGGCCCGATGATGGTGGTGTGCTCGCGCGGGTCGCCCACGCCGAGGCCGGCGACCTTCTCGGCCAGGGCCGCGGTGAACTTCTCGGCGATCGGCCGCTCCACGATGATCCGGCGAGCCGACATGCAGATCTGGCCCTGGTGCAGGTAGGCGCCGAACGTGGTGGCGTTCACCGCGTACTCGACGTCGGCGTCGGCGAGCACGATCAACGGGTTCTGGCCGCCCAGCTCGAGCACGACCCGCTTCAGGTGGCGGCCGGCGGCCTCGGCCAGCTTGCGGCCGGTGGCGGTCGACCCGGTGAAATTGATGCGGCGCACGCGCGGGTTCTCGACGAGCTCCTCGCCTACGGCGGGCGCGCCGGCGCGGTCGTGGGTGACGATGTTGAGTACGCCGTCGGGCAGCCCTGCCTCGGCGAAGATCTCGCCCCACAGGAGGCCGCCGACGTACGGCGACTCCTCGGACGGAGACAGGACCACGCTGTTCCCGAAAACGATCGGCGCGGCGATCGCGCGCGCCGAAAGGATCAGCGCGGCGTTCCAGGGCGAGATTGCCCCGACGACGCCGACCGGGCGACGGATGCCCATCGCGAATGCGCCGGGCATGTCCGACGGGAGCACCTGGCCGAGCGGCGCGTACGCCGCCCCGGCGGCCTGGCGGAAGAGGCCCGGCACGAAGCCCATCTGGAACATGCCGAAGCCGAAGCTGCAGCCCGTCTCCCTGGCCAGCCACTCCACCACCTCGTCGCGGCGCGACTCGAGGATGTCGGCGGCCTTCAGGAACACGGCCTGGCGCTGCCCGGGCCCGGCCTGCGACCACTCCGCGAACGCGGCGTCCGCGGCCTCGACGGCGCGGCGGGCGTCCTCGCGGTCGCCGGCCGCGACGTTCGCGACCACATCGCCGGTGTACGGATCGAGGTCGGCGAACGTCCCGCCCGCGGCGGCATCCACCCACTTCCCGCCGATCAGGTGGCGGCAGTCCTTGGCGCGGGTGTCGGTTGCGCTCATCTCGTCCCTCCTCGTACGACGCTCCGGTGCGAAGCACGCTAGCGCCTTCGCCGCCGCCGCGTCTGTGCGCCGCCCGGTCCGCGGCTGCGAGGATACCGGCGGATGCGCAGCGCGCCGATCGTCGTCGTGGGAGCGGGCCCAGCCGGGGTGGCTGCCGCGGCCATGCTGCGCCGGGCCGGCGCCGAGGCGATCGTGCTCGAACGGGATCACGTCGGGGCGAGCTGGCGGCGCCATTACCGGTCGCTCCATCTGCACACGGTGCGGTCGCTCTCGAGCCTACCGGGCGTGGACATCCCCCGGTCGTGCGGGCGCTGGGTGGCCGGGACGGACTTCCTCGCCTACCTCGAGCGCTACGCCGAGGGCGAGCGGCTCGACATCCGCACGGGCGTCGAGGCGCGCCGGGTCGACGCCGACGGCGACGGCTTCGTGATCACGACTGCGACGGAGCCGATCGCGGCCGCGGCCGTCGTGATCGCGACCGGGTACAACGCCGAGCCCGTGCTGCCCGCCTGGGCACGGGCGAACGGCAGCGCGCTTCCCGTCGTGCACTCGAGCGGCTACCGCGACGCCGCGCCCTACCGCGGCCAGGCCGTGCTCGTGGTCGGCGCAGGCAACTCCGGCTCGGACATCGCCCTCGACCTCGCGGCCGGCGGCGCCCGCGAGGTGTGGCTCTCGGCCCGGTCGGCCCCCGGCGTCGTCCCGCGCCAGGCGCTCGGACTGCCGGCCCAGGTCGCCGCCATCGCGCTCTCGCGGGCGCCACGGCCGCTGGCCGACACGATCGCGGCGCTCGAGCGGCGGCTCCTCATCGGCGACCTCTCGGCGCGAGGGCTGCCGGCGAGCGGCGACGGCGTGTTCACGCGCCACGCCCGCCGCAGCGTCCTGCCCGTCCTCGACCACGGCTTCGCCCGGACGGTGAAGGCCGGCACGGTCGCGGTCGTCCCGGCCGTCCAGGCGGTCGAGGGCAAGGAGGTCATGCTGGAGGGCGGCCGGCGACTGCGCCCCGACGCGGTCGTCGCCGCGACCGGCTACCGGCCGGCGCTCGCCCCGCTGGTCGGCCACCTGGGCGTGTTGGGGCGCGGCGGGTTGCCGCTGCGCCACGGCGGCGCCGTCGCGCTGCCCAACCTGCACTTCACCGGCTTCCGCAACCCGATCACCGGCGCGCTTCGCGAGCTGCGGTTCGAGTCCGCCGCGATTGCCCGGGCGCGGTCAGCGGTCGTCTGAGCGCAGGCCGCGGGCGGCCAGCACGGCGCCGGCCACGCACAGGGCGACGACCACGCCGATGCCCGCCCGGAAGGCCATCGCGGTCGCGTCGTGCTGGGCAGCCAGGACGGCGTGGGTGGCGAACGGGTCCGCGTCGGGGCGCGGCGCCGCGCTCGCGAAGACCAGCGTGATGACCACGCCGACGAGCGGCGTCGCGATCAGCCCGCCGAGACGCGAGACGGTCGTGTTCACGCCGGCCGCCAGGCCGGCGAACCGGTCCGGCGCGGCCCGAAGCGCGGTCGAGGTGATCGGCGCCACGAGCATCGCCAGGCCGACCGACATCACGATCACGCCCGGGAGCGGCACGAGCGGGTTCGTGCTGCGGATGAGCGTGAGCAGCAGGAACCCGGCACCCATGATGAGGGGCGCAATCGTGAGGTAGCGGCGCGGCCCGTCGCGGTCGGCCAGGCGGCCGAAGCGGGGCGCCAGCACGAACATGACGATGCTGATCGGCAGGAAGATCAGCGACGCCCGCGCCGGCGTGTAGCCCACCGCGGCGGACTGCAGGTAGAGGGCGAGGTAGAACGTCGACCCGCCCAGGGCCGCGTAGACGAGCAGGGTGTAGACGTTCGCGACGACGAAGACCCGCTGGCGCAAGAGCTCGGTCGGGAGCAGCGGCGTCTCCGACCGGCGCTCGAGGGCGACCAGCAGCCCGAACCCGATCAGCGCGACCACGAACGCCGGCCACACCGCGCCGAACCCGGCCTGGGCGCCCTCGATCAGCCCGAACGTGAGGGCGCCGAACGTGACCGCGATGGCCGCGGCGCCCGTCCACTGCACGGGCCGCACCTCGGCGGGCGGCTGCTCGAGCCCGCGGCCGGCGAAGGCCATGACCAGGGCGAGCGCGGCGCCGGGCAGGTTGATGAAGAAGATCCACCGCCAGGACGCGTACTCGACGAGGAGGCCGCCGACGGGGGGGCCGATCATGGCACCGATGCCGCTCCACGCCGTCCACAGACCGACGGCGCGGCCGCTGTCCGCGGCATACGTCGCCCGCAGCAGGGCCAGGCTGTTCGTCGTCAGGAGCGCACCGGTCACGCCCTGCAGCACGCGCGCCGCCACGAGCGTCCACGTGTTCGGCGCGATGCCCGCAAGCGCCGACGCGATCGCGAACCCGGCCACGCCCGCGACGAAGAGCGGCCAGCGCCCGTAGCGGTCGCCGAGCGCGCCGGAGACGATGTAGAGCGACGCGACGGCCAGCGAGTAGGAGAGCATCACCCACTGCTGGGCCGCGAGACCGGCGTTCAGCTCCCGCCCGATCGTCGGCAGGGCGATGTTGACGACGGTGCCGTCGATGAACGTCATCGACGACCCGATGATGGTCGCGATGAGGATCCAGCGGCGACGGTCAGGCGCCGCGACGTCCACGGCTGTGGGAGCGATCGTCAAGGGACCGCTCTCAGCCTACCCGGGCTCGTCCTCCTGGTCGCGGTCGCTGTCGTCGTCGTCGGGCGCCGACGGCTCGTCCGGAGCCGAGTACTGGTCCTCGAGATCCTCGCCGTCGCCGTGGCCCGGGTAGTCCTCGCCGTGCGAGCGGCGATCTCGGGAGTGGCGTCCGGGGCTGGGGTCGGCGGGCATGTACCGTCGGATACCCGATCGGGGCCCGCCGAAACGTCGCCGCGGGCTTCAGGCAGCGCGGGTGGTGCCACCCCAGGCGGCGGCCTGGTCGCGCCGCCGGCGCAGCTCGGCGCGGTAGGCGGCCGCGGCCCGGTCGAGATACTCGACGTCGGGGTCGATGCGGGCGCGGGCAACCGAGGAGAGGTGGTGCGAGAGCCGGGCGACGGCGCGCGCCGGGGTGTCGACCCGGCCGACGACCTCGATCTCGGAGGTGGCCGAGACCACCGACGAGAACGGCACGCTCCCCTGGGCGCGGGGCCAGACCATCAGAGTGGGCACGTCGGCGGCGGTGGGCACGTAGGCCACCCATGCGTACAGCCACCCCTTGTTGTCGATCGAGACGCCGCCGATCAGCACCCGCAGCGGCGGCATTCCGTGCCCGGTGCGGCGCGGCGTCTCGAGGCGCATCGGGGCGCTCACGTACAGGTGGCCCAGCTCGAGCGCCAGCGCTTCATCGCCGGTGGGGAGAGGCTTGTTGCTCATCGTGTCTCATACTAGGGGTTGACGCCGGCTTTTCATACTTTCTGGTCGATGTTCGCGCTCCGGGGCTGCGCGAGGGTGCCTCTCAGCCATGGCCTCCGAGCTCCATACCAGCCCGGCCCACGGCGCCCGCGCGGCGCTGCTGGCGCTCGAATACCCCGGCACGCGCGACTTCGACGACCCTTCGCTCGAGTGGCGCCGGCTCTTCTCGGAGCTCCTCGGGACGTTCATGCTGGTGCTCGTCGGAGCGGGCGGCGCGGTCGTGGACGCACAGTCGCACGGGGCGATCGAGCGCGGCGCGGCGGTAACCGCGCCCGGCCTCATGGTGCTCGCGATCATCCTGTTCATGGGCGCGGTCTCGGGCGCGCACCTGAACCCGGCGGTCTCGTTCGCGTTCTGGCTGCGGGGCGACTTCCCGGGCAAGCGCGTACCCGGCTACATCGTCGTCCAGCTGGTCGGCGCGTCGCTGGCGTGCCTCTTCCTGCGGGCCGTGTTCGGCAATATCGGGGACCTCGGCGCGACGCTCCCCGGCCCCGGCGTCCACGACTGGCAGGCGATGCTGATCGAGCTCGTCCTGACGGTCGGCCTCGTCAGCACGATCCTGGGCACCGCGTCCCGCGCGCAGAACGTGGGGCCGCTCGCGGCCCTCGGCGTGGGCTCGTACATCATCCTGGCCGGCCTGTGGTCGAGCCCGATCAGCGGTGCGTCGATGAACCCGGCCCGCTCGTTCGGCCCCGACCTCGTGCGCGGCGACTTCTCGAGCTACTGGGTGTACCTGGCAGGGCCGCTCGCCGGCGCGGCGATCGCGGTCGGGTTCGCATTCGTGCTGCGCGGCAGGGGCGGCGACGCAGGCGGCCTCGCCGCCGCCCGCGGCGCCCTGGAAGACCCCGTGGAGCCGGCCTGAGATGATCGGCTGCACATGCTGAGGAACTTCCTGCTGTCGTGGATCGTCGTGGCCGTGGCCTTCGCGATCACGGCCTGGCTGCTGGACGGCGTCTCGGTGTCAGGCGGGATCACCGGCTACCTGTGGATCTCGCTCCTGTTCGGGATCATCAACGCGATCGTCGGCACCATCCTGCGGATCCTGTCGCTCCCGTTCATCATCCTGACGCTCGGCCTCATGCTGGTGTTGATCAACGCGGTCGTGCTCGCCATCACCGACTCGCTCACCGGCGACCTGACCATCAACAGCTTCTTCTGGGACGCGATCTGGGCGGCGATCGTCCTCTCGATCGCGACCATCGTCGTCGGCTGGGTCGTCCGCGGCGCCGCCCGGACCGCGTCGTAGCCGCCGTCGCGGCTGACGGGATGGACACGACCACGATCGAGCCCTATTCGAGCTGACCGCCGACCTGGACGCCGGCGACAAGCGCCGGATCGTCCGCACGGTGCTGACCACGGCGGCCGTGGTCGCGCTGATCCTGGTCGTGTTCGGGGAGCTGCTGCGGCGGCTGCTGCACTCGCCGCGCTGGCGGTGCAGCTAGCCCTGAACGGGCTCGCCGACGTCGGCCTGATCCACGCCGTCGAGCACTGAGCGTGCCCGCTCCTCGCGCCGCCAGATGACGGCGCAGACGGAGCCGACGACGACGGTGGGCACGAACGTCAGCACGCGGAAGAGGAGCGCCGTTGCGACGACGGCGTCGGTGCTGCCCCCGAACGCGACGAGGGCGCCGGTGAGCCCGAGCTCCTGGATGCCGAGGCCGCCCGGCGTGATCGCGACCGAGCCGACCAGCCGCGCGAACGACCACGCCGCGAGCGCCTCGAAGAACGAGACACCGGTCACCCCGGTCGCGTGCATGCAGGCGAGCATGACGCCGAACAGGGTGAGCTGGTTCGCGAACGTCGCCGCGGTCAGGAACGGCCAGTGGCCGGAGACGACGCCGATCGTCTCGGCCCGCATGGTCGCGAGCTTCTCGCCCCAGCTGCTGCGGGGCGGCCGGTGAACCACGGCGAGCACGCGCGTCGTCACCCGCCCGGCGAACGCGCCGATGCGGCGGGCCTGCGGCTCGCTTCGGAACGCGACCACCGCGGTCGCGATCAGGGCCACCAGCACGCCGACCGCAGCCAGGCTGATCGCGAGCAGCGCCGGCCCCGTGTCGCCCGTGCCGAGCGCGGCGACTGCAAAGACCGGGATCGCGATGTTCGCTCCCTGGTTCCAGGCGGTGACGACGACGAAGCCGGCCGTGACGACCGCCGGCGGGAAGCGCCAGCGGCGCAGCATGGCGACCTGCGTCGCGAACCCGACCGCCTCGCCCATCGGCAGGGCCGTCGTCATCAGCCCCGACGTCTGCGTGAGCAGCATCGAGCGGCGGTAGCCCAGGCCGGGCACGCCGGCCATCCACGGCAGGCCGCCGCTGGCGACGTTCATCACGGTGCAGACGGCGATCACGGCCCAGTCGCGCCCGGTCAGGTGGATCATCGCCTGCCAGACCGCCTGGTAGTCGGCGAACCGGGGGATGATCGCCGCGAAGATCCCGACGACGACCGCCAGCCCGACGGCGGGGCCGGCGCAGCGGCGGGCGAGCGCCTTCCAGTCGCGGCTCATTCGCGCGCGGGCGTGGCGGCGGCGTCGTCAGCCGCCACCGCGGCATCCTTCTCCCCGTCGTCCTTGTGCTTGCGGTGCACGAGCTTGCGCGTCTCGGCCCAGCCGATCTGGTGGGCGAGCGCCCCGAGCCCGAAGGCGACGTTCCAGGCCGTCGTGATGAGAGCCTGCCCGACGGTGTAGGCGGTGATCACGCTCTGCGGCGCGACGCCGTGCAGGACGACCGACGCGAGCGCGGTCTGCGCCCCCGCGGCTCCCGGAAGGATGGCGACGGTCGAGGAGATCGACGATGCGGCCACGATCAGGAAGACGTTCTTGACCGACACCGGGACGTGGAACGCCTGCATGAACGTGGCGTTCACGCCCATCCGGGCGGCGTACGACACCGCCTCGACCCCGACCACCTCGACGAGGAACTTCCGCCGATCCGCGAGGATCGCGCCGCCCTCCTTCGCGTTCTCCCAGGTGGTCTTGAAGCGGCGGTAGAGGATCCGGCCGGCGATGAAGATCAGGATCGCCCCGCCGACGAGGATCACCACCGAGGCGACGGGATGGTCGGAGAACCAGCCGAAGTGGACGTCGAACGAGCCCGCCACGCCGAAGAACAGCCACCCGTAGACGAGGATGCTGACGAAGACGAAGAAGATGTTCTCGACCACGGTCGCACCGACTAGGCCGGCCACCGTCGATCCGGCGATGCTCGAGCGGAAGAACCCGAGCATCGCCACGGTGCCGGCCGAGGCCGGCAGGATCGCGTTCAGGCCGACCCCGCCCGCGTAGTAGCGCATGACCGGGCGGTAGGTGACCCCCGCCTCGGGATAGGCGGCGCGCAGGATGTTGCGCCAGGCGAGCGCGACGAACAGGGTCTGGGCCGTCTGGAACGCGACTCCGAGCACGAGCAACGGCACGGACACCGCCGTGATGGTGTCCCACAGCTGCTGGAGCCACCCCACCATCGCCGCTGGTCACGCTACGGTGGCGCGCTCACGCCAGCGTCATCCCGGCGGGATGGTGTGGGGCAGGCCGCTCCCGGCCAGGAGCGCCAGCTGCTCGTCGAGCGTCCCGTGCAGGTGCCAGTCGCCGGGCTTGCCTGTCACGAGCCCCGCCCGCGCGAGCCTCCCGAGTGCGTTCGAGATCGACGGCCGCTCCGCCGCGGCCAGCTGGCCCAGGAGGCGATGCGTGAGCGGCAGCGTCAGGCGCAGCCCCGTCGGCTCCACCGTGCCGAAGCGCCCCGCCAGCCGGCGCAGCAGGAGCACGAGCCGGACCTCCAGCCGCGGCTGCGCGCAGATCGCCCGGATCGCGCGCAGGTCGGCCGTGCGCCGCTCGCTGCGCCGCAGGAGCGTCTGGCCGATCTGCGGCCACGGCAGCGTCCGCTGCGCGAACTCGGCGTCCAGCACCGCCAGACGGCTGGGGCGCAGAGCCTGCCAGGCCGCCCTGCTCGGCACGGTCTCGTCGCCGTCGCCGACGGGCGGCTGGAGCAGGTCGCCCGGGCCGAGCAGCTCGGCGACCACGCGATCGGCGATCCGCGTCTGGGCCAGGACGAGGCCGCCGAGAATCAGGAGCCCAGGCCCCTGGCCGACCGCCTCGAACCAGGGCGCCAGGTCGCACTCGCCGCCCCGCAGGCCGAGCACGCGGGCCGTCGCGAGCCCGCGGGCGGCCGGCGCCGCGCCTGCGAGCGCGTCGGCCAGGTCGTGGTCGGCGTCGAGCAGAGACGCGTGGAGGAGCGGCGGTTCGGCGGGCGTCGCATGAACCATCGGTAATCTCAATTACCCCTTCGGCGCCGGATCCGAACACCCCGGCGCGCGTTGTCAGCCGCCTCGCCGGCCGGGGTAGCGGAGGTCGAAGTGCCCGTCCCACTCCCGGCGATCTGGCGACCCGGGTCCGCTCGGCGATCGACGGGCTGGGCGTGCTCTCGGCCGGGTGATCGTCTTCGACCACGGCCACATGATCGAGGTCGCAGACGCCGACGAACACATCGCCAACCGGCACCATCGCGGCGAGTGGCGGCAGACGCGCATCCAGCGCGACATCGATCGCCAGGCCCAGCGGCATCTCACGGAGGTCGTCGCGATCGTCGAGCGGATGCACGAGGCGCTCGACCGGCCGCCGATCGTGATCGCCGCGACCGAGGAGCACGCGGCGACGGTCAGACATGCGATGAGCGGGTCGATCGATGCGGCGGTGATCGGCGTCGTCGGCAACGCCCGCGACGCCGGCACGGCCGAGCTGCACGATCTCGTCCGCCGCTTCGCGGACGAGCACGATGCCGCCCGCGAGAGCGGCTTCGTCGAGCGGCGAGCCGAGCAGGTCGGCCGAGGCGAGGTCGGAGGCGGGCTCGCGGGCGTGCTGGACGCTGCCTATACCCGGCGGATCGAGACGCTGCTCGTCGCGCGCGGCGCCGCCCCGGACGTCTTCGTGTGCCCGCAGTGCGGCCGGCTCGGGACGGAGGCGCGCGTCTGTCCGTACGACGAGGCGTTCATGCAGCACGAGCCCGACGGAGTCGAGGCGGTCGTGTCGGCGACCCTGCGGGCGGACGGGACGGTGTGGGAGCTGATCGATCCCGACCGCCGCGACCTCGACGCCGCCGCCGGGCTCGGCGCAACGGGGCGCTACTGATGGAGGTGGACGGATGAGCACCCTGGGACCGCCGACGCGCTGCACGTTCCCACCGGGGCGACCGAGGTGCCGGATCGACCGCGCCAACCGCGAGGCCCCGGTCGACGCAAGCGGGGACGACGCGCCCGGACGGGCCGTCTGGGAGAGCCGCCGACACTCTCGCCACACCCCGACACACACCGGTGACATCGGCCCACCAAAACGCTCCACAGGGCACGCGGCCTGCCGTCCCGCTCGCCGAAGCGCTACTCCCCGGCGTCAGGCATCTTGCGGGAGGCGCGGCGCTCGCCGCGGGCCGGCGGGCGTCCGCCCATGCCGTCCGGCTCCGGTGACCGCCCGACGACCTCGGGGGTCGTCTCCTCCTCGGGCGTCGCCAGCGGGTCGTGAGGGTCGCCGGTGGGCCGCCGCCCCTCGCCTCCTCGGGGTGATGATGGAGCCGCCGTCTGTCGTCCCGTTCCGCCATCCTCACGACCTACCGCCCGCCTCGGCGCGGGAAACGCGCGGCGCATATTCCAGGATCCGGCCGAGATCCCGGAATCCGACCGCGGCGTAGACGCGCTCGGCGATCGGCGTCGATTGCAGGCTCGCCGTCTCGCAGCCGCGCTCGCACGCCTCGCGGACGAGGGCGGCGGTAACCGCCGTCCCGATACCGCGGCGACGGGCGTGCTCCTGCGTGACGACGTTGTAGATGCCGCACTCGCCTCCGTGGTCGTACGAGATGCCGGCGGCGACGACCTCGCTGTCGAGCCGGCCGACGACGACACGGAACGCATCCGCATCGACCCCGGCCAGGAGCCCCGCCGGGAGGTCGGCGACGCGCAGGTACTCGGCCCAGCCGGCCCGGCCCACCTCGCCGTGGCCCCGCGGCTTCACGACGCCATCGAGCGGCATCCCCATCGCCCGCGTCACCTCGACCACCTCGTAGCCGCGCCGCTCGATCGCGGCTCGCAGGACGGAGTCTCGCTCGTGCACCCACGCGGCGAAGCGCTCGACGCCGGCCTCGGCGTAGGCGGCCTCCATCGCAGCGATCGCCTCCGCCCGCTCCAGCACCGCGTTGTTGTAGACGGCCCGCTCCGGCCCGTCCGGGAACACCGCCGCCGTCACGCCCGGCAGCCGCTGCACCGAAGCGCCCTCCGTCCCGCGCGCGTACTCCTCCCACGACGCGACCAGCGTCGCCATACCGCGCGCGTAGAGGTCGCCGCTCAGCGCCGGCCCTCGACCCACCTCGACCAGGTCGTGATGCCGGCGTCCGGCCAGGCTGGCTCGTCCAGCATGGCCAGGTACTCGAGCGAGTGGCCGTCCGGATCCTTGAAGAAAACACTCGCCGCGGGCATCCACCCGATCACGCTCGGCTCGTCGGCCGGCTCGCCGAAGAACGAGAGCGGCGTGACGCCGTGGGCCGCGAGCGCCCGCGGCGCGTCGAGCAGCTCCTCGACCCGGACGGCGAACGCCACGTGCAGGAGCATCCCCATCGGCGCCGACCCGGCCGCCCACAGCCCCAGCATCGATCCGCCCGGCTCGCCGCACCAGAGGAAGGCGGCGCCCCGCTCCGGCACCTCGTAGGCCAGCTCCAGCCCGACCACGTCGCGGTAGAACGCGAGTGAGGCCGCGAGGTCGGCGACGGTCAGGTGGGCCTCGAAGAGCCCCTGCACGGCCGGAGTTTCCACGCCGCCTACCACCCGCCGATCGGCCCGCCGACGAGGCCGAGCGGGTCGGGCTCGATCCGCTCGCCGGGCCGGCGGCGCAGGAAGTCGAAGTCGCACCCGGTGTCGGCCTGGAGCACGTGGTCGAGGAACAGCCGGCCGTAGCCGCGGGTGTACTTCGGCTCCGGTGTCGGCAGCGCCGCCAGGCGCTCGGCGATCTCCTCTGCGGGGACCGCGAGCTCGAGGGTGCGGGCCTCGACGTCGAGCTCGATCGGGTCGCCGTTGCGCACGGCCGCGAGCGGCCCGCCCGCCGCCGACTCGGGCACCACGTGGAGGACGACCGTCCCGAACGAGGTGCCGCTCATGCGCGCGTCCGAGATCCGCACCATGTCCGAGACGCCCTCGCGCAGCAGCTTCGAAGGAATCGGCAGCTGCCCCCACTCCGGCATGCCCGGCGCCCCCTTGGGGCCGCTGTCGCGCAGGACGAGCACCGAGTCGGCGCTCACGTCGAGGTTCGGATCGTCGATCCGCGCGGCCAGATCGTGGACGTTCTCGAAGACGACTGCCGGACCGCGGTGGCGCAGCAGCTCGGGCGACGCGGCGCTGCGCTTGATCAGCGCGCCGCCGGGCGCGAGCGACCCGCGCAGCACGGCGATCCCGCCCTCGCCGGCAAGCGGGGAGTCGAAGGCGGCGACGACCGCGCGATCGGGGGCGGCCGACGGCGCCGCGGCGAGGTTCTCGGCCAGCGTCGCCCCCGTTACCGTCAGGGCGTCGCCGTGGAGGAGGGACCCGAGCTCGCGCAGCACCGCCGGCACGCCGCCGGCGTGAAAGAGATCCTCGACCAGGTGCTCCCCGCTGGGTCGGACGTTCGCGAGCACCGGCGTCTGCCGGGACAGCTCGTCGAACCGGTCGAGCTCGAGGTCGACGCCGAGCCGGCCCGCGATCGCGAGGAGGTGGATCACGGCGTTCGTCGACCCTGCCAGGGCCATCAGCAGCGTGATGGCGTTGTCGAACGCGCCGGCGGTCAGGATCTGCGACGGCCGCGGCCCGCCGACCAGCGCCATCTCGGCGGCCCGCCGCCCCGTCGCCTCGGCCGCGGCCGCGCGGCGGGCGTCGACGGCCGGGATCGCCGCCGTCCCGGGAAGCGCCATCCCCAGCGCCTCGATCAGCGCCGTCATCGTCGAGGCCGTGCCCATCTCCTGGCAGTGCCCGGCCGAGGGCACCATCGCCGCCTCGAGCGCGTCGTAGTCGGCCTGGGTGATCCGGCCGGCGCGGAGGTCGGCGGTGTAGCGCCACAGGTCGGTGCCGTTCGAGATGTGCTCGCCGCGGAACACGGCCGGCTGGGCCGGCCCGCCGGTGATCATGATCGTCGGCAGGTCGACGCTGGCGGCACCCATCAGCTGCGCGGGCACGGTCTTGTCGCAGCCGCCGATCAGGACGATCGCGTCGAAGGGGTTCGCCCGGATCGTCTCCTCGACGTCCATCGCCATGAGGTTGCGGAAGAGCATCGTCGTCGGCTTCATGAACGCCTCGCCGAGCGAGATCGTCGGGAACTCGAGCGGCAGCCCGCCGGCCTGGAGCACACCGCGCTTCACCGCCTCGGCGAGGCCGCGGAAGTGGATGTTGCAGTTCACGAGCTCGCTCCACGAGTTGCAGATGCCGACGACCGGCCGCCCCTCGATCGCGGCCTGCGAGATGCCCTCGGCCTTCAGGTAGGAGCGGTGCATGAGGCCGGCGACGTCGCGCGTCCCGAACCAGCGGCCGCTGCGCAGCTCGGGGCTCACGGCAGCTCGATCCCGAACGGGGTCGCGGCCACGCCCGCCTCGGGCGGGTGCCGCAGCAGGTACTGGCTCTCGGCTGCCGCCTGGATCTCCTCGTCGCCGGGATCGGCGAAGCGGTCGACGCGGTAGGCGGAGATGTCGGTGTCGGTGCCCCCGGTCGTGACGAGCTCGGCGGCGATGCGGGCGAGCCCGGGCCCGTGGGTGACGCAGCACTCGTTGCACCCCGCCAGAACGACATAGCCCTCGATCTCCGGCGCGAAGCCGAGGATGTGCCGCCCGTCCGGCGTCCACGTCGGCAGGCCGCTCGCCCGCTCGCGCACCCGGGCGGTCGCGAGCGCCGGAATGACGTCGGCCAGCTCGCGGGCCAGCTGCTCGTGCTCGATGGCGGCGTGGTCGGACAGGTCGGCGGTGCGCGGCGGCGCCGCCAGGTCGACGCGGGAACGCGGCCCGATGGCGTGCTCGATCGCGCCGACGAGGAGGCCGCCCGCCTGCTCGCGCAGGTAGAGCAGGTCGCGCTCGAAGAAGAGCATCATCGGCAGGTCGCAACCGACTCCCGGCACCGGCTCGGTCGTGAAGCGCGACTCGAGCAGCGGCACCGCCGCGATGTCGACGCCGTTTCGGGCACCCACTGCCCGGGCCGAGGCGCCTGCGGCGTTGACCACCGCGCCGGCGGGGATCTCGCCGGCCGATGTGCGCATGCCCGTCACGCGGCCGCCCGAGACGAGAGCTTCCTCGGCGGCCACGCCGGTGCGGACGTCGACGCCGGCCCGCTCGAGCTCGCCGGCAAGCACGGCCATCACCCACACGGTGTCGACGCGATGGCCGTCCGGCTGGTGCAGCGCGCCGAACACCGCGTCGGCGGCGAGGATCGGCGCCATCCGCACCGCGTCCGCCGTGTCGATCAGGGCGACGTCGGGCGCGAAGCCGAGCTCGCGCTCGTACTCCTGCCGCAACATCTCGACGCCGGCCTCCGACAGCGCCGGGAACAGCAGCCCGACCCTGCGCACGCCGGCGTCCGTCCCAGCCCGCTCGGCCAGGCCCGTGTAGAAGCGCATGCCGTACTCGGCCAGCTCGGCCTCGAGCTCGCCGGCCCAGTAGCCGACGAACCCGGCCCCGGCGGCGGTGGTCTGCGTCCCCAGCGCCGGCTCGCGCTCGAGCAGGACGACAACGGCGCCGGCCTCGGCCAGGTGCAGTGCTGCCGTGGCGCCGAGGATGCCGCCGCCGATGACGACGACGTCAGCGATCGCCGGGCTCCGGACGTTCGAGCGCCGCCCCGCGCACGCCCGGGTCGATCGCCCTCACCGACCAGCCGCACAGCGACGCCAGCACGAGCACGTCGAGGTTCTCGCCCGCGAACGCGAGGTTCGTCGGCGACAGCACATACTCGCCGGTCCAGTCGTCGACGACGAGCTCGAGCCCGCCGTCCGCAGCCAGGCGGTAGACGTGGTTCGGCTGGTAGCAGCCGATCCAGAGGCCGCCCTCGGCATCGAACGCGAGCCCGTCGGGGACGGTGCGCGGGAGCTCGACGACCGGCTCGAAGTCACCGCCCGCGAGCGGCATCCGCACCACGCCGGGCATCTGCGACTCGACCATGTAGAGGTGCTCGCCGGCGATGGCGAGACCGTTGGCGAACCGGAACGGCCCGGCGACGCGCTCGGTGGCGCCGTCGGGAGCGATCCGCACCAGGCCGCCCGAGACCTCGTCCCAGGCGCCCGAGTCGGTCACCCACAGGTTGCCGTCGCGGTCGAAGACCGGGTAATTGGGCCAGCCGATCCGATCGCCGAAGGGCTCGACGGCGCCGTCGGGCGCGATCCGCAGGACGTGGCCGGCGTTCGGCTCGCACGCGTAGACGTTCCCGGCGACGTCGAGGGCGAGCCCGAGCATGAGGCCGCCGGCGACCGTGGCGACGGTCTCGACGGCCCCGCCGTCGAGGTCGAAGCGGTAGAGCTGCCCCGCCTCGCCGCCCGCGTAGACCTTGCCGTCGGCGGGCGACCAGCACACGCCCTCCGGATGATCAAGGCCGTTTGCGAGCGTGCGAAGGCCGCTGCCCACGAGTGGTGCTTGATCGTTCAAGGAGGGGGACGTTACCGGACGTCCGTCCGGTGCGTCAACCGACGACCGAGGTGGAGGTGGGATCACGCTTGACCATGGGCGTCGAGGTCTACGCTGGCGGTCGAAGAGGCCGCTGCACACCCAGCGAGTCGAAGATCGCCCGGGCCTCGTAGGATGGTGGAGCTTCGCCGTGGCTTTGCAAGACACGCGCTTGACCGTCAAGACTGTGAGCAAGTTCGTAGGCGTTTCCGAATGCGCGCCAGGCGTCGGCGGCATCCGTATAGAGCACGTAAGCTGCGTGGTTGTCTCCGCGTGTCTCGGCGAGCATTCCTCTGGCGGTTGTGAGCGCGTTGACCAATCGAGGCGGCGCTTCCCTCGTGCCTCGGACAAGGCCTTCAACGCGCTCAACCTCGCCTAGCGCCAGCAGTAGGCGACAGATGTCTGCCGTCGGCGCCCAGCAGTAGCCGGCGCGATCGCCGATCTCGTCCAGGTGCCGACGCGCCTCAGACTCCTGCCCTCGCAGGTAGGCGACGAGCGCCGCCGCTCCCAAAGCTGGGACGAGTCCCTGTGGGTCGCCGGTACGTCGCACCCGATCGAGGACAAGGGCGACGGTCTCCGCGGCGCCGTCGACGTCATCACGCAGCGCCTGGACACGTGCTTTACGTCCGCCGATCAGACCGGCGTGCTGGGACGATTCATGTGATGTTGCCCAGCCCAGGACGATGTCTGCCTGTTCGAGCATCGCGTCCCACTCGCCGGCATCGTCCATACACCAGGCGTACTCGGCGCGAGTCCACATCACGTGCGATCCGACGCGAATCCGCTCACCGAGATCGATGGCTGCTTCAAAGACCGGCTTGGCCGCCTGCGGCCCATCGAAGAGGAGGAGGTGGTCGGCGAGCTGCATGCGTGCCGTCGACGCTATGTAGGAACCGAGCGACTCCAACCTTTCCGCGCTTCGCTCGAGCTCGTCCAGGCCGCCAGGATCGCCGAGCATGGAGCGCACCATGCCGTGGAAGTTCAACGCCATCGCCTCGGTGGCGTCGTCGCCGACTCGGCGAGCCGCCTCGATAGCCCACGTAACCAAGCGCTCCGCCTCGTGTTCGCGTCCGCCGAGGACGGCGGCCGCACCAGCCCACACAAGGAACTCGGCGAAGTCCCGGGTCGGCTCGACGTTCCCGAGCTTCTCGATCCCCTCACGTGTTAGTGCCTCCACACGCGGACGATCGCCCCCGATCAGTCCCGCCGAGATGGCGCAAAGGAGCACCTTGGCAAGCGCCGGGTCATCGCGCACCTGCGTGCGTGCTTCGTCGACGTAGGCGTAGGCGCCTTCCACGTCCCCCTGGGTACTGCGGATCTGACTCAGGGTGCTGAGGATGCGTACGAGTTCGGAGTCATCGCCCGTGGCGAGCGTTCGTGCGTCCCGGAGCAGCTGCTCGGCGTGTACCGGGTCGAGCCCCATCGACTGTTCACCCGCAACCGCTAGGTAGTGGACAGCCGCGCGGCGGAGTGACTCCGTGTCGGTCTCGCCGGAAGCGGTGGCGAGCTCGAGTGCCGACCGATAGTGATGCGCGAGCAGTTCGGATCGGTCGGCAAGCCGGTCGCCGGACAGCCCTTCAATCCACTCGCCCGTACGGCGATGAAGCTGTCCCCGCCGGCTCCGCGGAATCTGGCCATAGGCGACCTCCTGCACGAGGTCGTGCCAGAAGGCGTACTCGACGTCCCCGCGGAGCGTCGACCGCCGCGCTCGGCGGATGTGCTGACGCTGAGCGAGGTCATGCAGGGCTTCGCCGACAGCGCCGGGGTCGTGCTCGCCGACGCTCGCCACGGCGCCGGCCCAGAACACCTTGCCGATCACTGATGCGTCCTGTAGGAGGTGCTTCTGCGCGGGCGGCAGTGTGTCGATGCGGGCTGCGATCAGCGCCTGGATCGTTTCGGGGATCGCGGCATCGGCCAGCCGCGCCGTCGTCCGTTCGGCCACCAGTCGGGCATACTCCTCGGCGTAGAGCGGGTTGCCGCTGCTGCGCGCGACGAGTTCGGTCGTAGGGTCCCCGGCAGAGAGAGCGGCGCCGAGCAGCGCCTGGGCAAGAAGCGTCGTCGCGGATTCGTCGAGCTGGCCAAGGCTGAGAGTTATGACGTTTGCGACCCTCCCCGCCCAACCGGGGTGTCTCTCGTGAAGTTCGGGCCGGGCTGTGCACAGGACAAGCATCGGCACGCCAGTCGACCACTCAGCTAGCCGTTGGATGAAGGCAAGCAGGGCGGGGTCGGCCCAATGCAAGTCCTCAAGCACCAGGACGAGCGGCGAGCGCGCGGCCACCTCGTCCAGGAAGCGTTGCCAGGCGGTGAAGAGCTCGTCCCGCTCGCCACCTTCCCCCGGAAGGCCAACCAGCGGCGCCAGTCGAGCACGGAGCCACGGAGCGTCCGGCATACCTTCGACCGCAGCCTCAAGACGAGCACGGGCCTCACCTTCGGTGGCCGTCTCGGCGAGCCCTACCTGCTGTTTGATGATCTCGGCGAGCGGCCAGAACCCGATCCCATCGCCATAGGCGAGGCACCGGCCACGACGACAGGTCGCAGCCGCATGTTGATCGTCGAGCCAGGAAACGAACTCAGACACGAGCCGCGACTTCCCTATGCCGGGTTCACCCGTAATGGTCACGAACTCGAGCGTCGAGTCGGCGACGACTCGCTCCCAGGCGTCTCTCAGCAGCCGGAGCTCACGGTCACGGCCAACGAAGGGTGTCGACCGCTCTGGTGGGGAGTCGCTGTTGGGCACAACATGCGCCCCTAGCACCCTCAGCACCGGCACCGGTTCCGGCTTGCCCTTCAACGCGACCGGGTCGAGCCGCTCGTAGGAGATCGCCTCTCGCGTTGCCCGAGCAGTGGCTTCGCCAACGAGGACGCCCCCAACCGGCGCGACCGCCTGCAGCCGCGAAGCGGTGTTCACGACGTCGCCGACCATGCTTCCACCCAAGTCGAGGCGCTGATCAAGCCTCACGAGCGCCTCACCCGTGTTGACGGCCAGCCGAACCTCGACGCCCACTGCGTCGAGGATCGCCAGGGCGGCTCGCACCGCGCGCTCGGCATCGTCCTCGTGGGCGACCGGAGCACCCCACACTCCGACGGCCGCGTCGCCGATGAACTTCTCGACCACCCCGCCGAAGCGCTCGATCTGCTCCCGTACGGCGGCGTGATACACGCCAAGCATCCGGCTGACGTCCTCGGGATCGGCCGCCTGAGTTGTCGCCGTATACCCCACGAGGTCGCAGAACAAGACCGAGACGACCTTGCGCTCTGAGGCAACAGTCGGCGGAGGCTCTTCGAGTGAGGCCCCGCAGCCGCCGCAGAAGCGGAACCCACTCGGGTTCGTCTGCCCACACGTCCCGCAGACCGCCATATCGAGACTGTACGCCCTCCGAGGAGGCGTTGAATGGTCGACGTAGCCAATCGGCATCCGTAGCGATGCCAATTGGCGGGGCGACCGGGATCCCGTCAGCCCGCGACGGACCCGTCCGCACCCAACCGCGACACCGACTCGACGCCCTCGTAGACGACGGCCGAGACCGAGGTCTCGAGCCCGTCGCCCGGGTCGAGCACGCGGGCGCGCCCGGCCTCGACCGCCTCGGCCAGGGGGCTCGGATAGCCCGTCCACGGCTCGCAGATGGCGTGGTAGTAGCCGCGCCAGCCGCCGTACACCATCCACAGCCAGACGACCGGGAAGACGTCGCGGTCGAACGTGAGGCCAAAGCCGCGCCGCGCCGCCGTGTCCGTCGTCGCCACCCAGCCCTCCCGCAGCTCGGTCAGGTAGTGGAGCGCGAAGCAGCCGGCTTCCGGCCCGAGCACGCGGCGCACGTCGAGCCCGTTGAAGTCCGGCCACTCGTAGCGATCTCCCTTCACCCCCAGCGTGCCGCCGCCGTTCTCGTCGACCTCCGCCCGCTCGGCGGGAACGTCGAAGCGGTGGGCGGGCGAGACGGCCGCCACGGGGTGCAGGCCCCAGTTGTAGTCGAACGGCATCGTGCCGGCGTTCTCGAGCCGGTAGTCGATGCGCAGCACAGGGTCGTCGCCCTCGAGCACGAGCCGGCGCGTCCAGCGCGCGGGCGTGATCGGCGTCTGCAGCACGAGCTCGAGCTCGACGGCGCCGGGCCCCGCGCGGACGATGCGGTGCTCGGCGTTCGTCGTCCACAGCTCGCCCATGTAGGGCAGCATGTCGCCGTAGCGGTTCGGCGACGGCGCGCCGCCGGGGAACGCCTCGTCCCACCCGCCCGGCCAGTGGTCGTCGAAGTTCGCATGCAGCTCGGCCCGGTGCGGCTCCACCCGGGGCGAGTGCCACAGGACGTCGCGGTCGCCGCGCTTGTCCACCAGGCGCAGGATCTTCCCGCCGAGCTCGGGCATGACGTCGACCGCGAGGCGCGCGTTCTCGAGCCGGACCACCCGCAGGCCGTTGTAGGCCCAGCGGTCGTCGACGCGGGCGCCCATCAGTAGCACGTGGCCAGCAGGCCACCGTCGACGACGAGCGGCTGGCCGCTCATGAACGATGCATCCTCGCCTGCGAGGAACACGACGGCGCGGGCGACCTCGCGCGGCGCGGCGATCCGCTCGAGCGGGTACTCGGCGCTGATCTCGGCCCGCAGGGCGGCGGGGTCAGCCGCCGTGTCGAAGTAGGCCTGCACGAGCGGCGTGTCGATGTCGCCCGGGCAGACGGCGTTGCAGCGGATGCCGTCGCGGCCGTACTGGACGGCGGTCGCCCGGGTGATCCCGAGCACGCCGCCCTTGGCCGCGCAGTAGGCGGCCAGGATGCCGTCGCCGACCAGGCCGAGGATCGACGCGATGTTGACGATCGCGCCACCGCCGGCCGGCCGCATCGACCGCACCGCGTGCTTGCAGCCGAAGAAGACACCCTTCAGGTTCACCGCCAGGATGCGGTCGAGCTGCTCCTCGGTGGTCTCGGCCAGCTCCTGCTCGATCTGGACGGCCGCGTTGTTCACCATCACGTGGAGGCGGCCATGGCGCTCGACGGCGGCGGCGACCAGCCCCTCGACCTCGGCCTCGCGCGAGACGTCGGCGTGGAGGTAGGTGCCGATGCCGTCCATCGTCGCCTCGCCGGCCGCGTCGTTCACGTCGCAGCCGACGACGAGCGCCCCCTCGGCTGCGAACTCGCGTGCAATCGCTTGACCGAGGCCGGAGCCGACGCCGGTGACGACCGCGCATCGCCCTTCGAGCGATCGCCGTCCCTGCTCAGTTGCCATGCGCCTCGACCTCCTCGGGGGTCTTCATGCTGTCAGGCCGAGCCGCGCAGGCGCAGCTCGACGGGAAGGGTCACCTGCGGATTCGCGCCGGCCTCGCCGTCCAGATGCTCGATCAGGAGCTGTGCGGCCGTGCGCCCGATCTCGTAGCCGGGCACGTGCACCGTCGTCAGCGGCGGCTCGACGAACTCGGCGAACGCGAAGTCGTTGAAACCGGTCACCGCCAGGTCGTCCGGGACGCGCAGGCCGCGGGCGCGGGCCTGGCGCATGACGCCGATGGCGAGCAGGTCGTTGCCGCCCATGACCGCTGTGGGCGGCTCGGGCAGGTCGAGCAGCCGGTCGACCATCGCGCCCGCGTCGGCCGCATCCCAGATGCCCTCGAAGAGCTCGAAGTCGGGGTTGCGCTCGAGGCCGGCCGCCGCCAGCGCCTCGCAGTAGCCCCGGTGGCGCTGCTCGACCATCGGCCACGGTTGGCGGGCGGCGATGAAGGCGATCCGGGTGTGGCCGGAGGCGATCAGGTGGTCGGCCAGGCGGCGGGCGCCATCGCGGTTGTCCGCCGTGACCGACATCTGCGCACCATGATCGGGACCGGCCTCCTCGAGCACGACGGTGGGCACGCCGAGCTCGGCCGCGCGGGCCGGGTACCACTGCCGCTGCTCGGGTGGGCCGGAGAGAAAGAGCAGCACGCCGTCGACGCGCGACTCGAGCACCGGCCGCAGCAGGCCGCGGTCGGGCGGGCCGGGCAGCCCGGCGTGGATGAGGACGCTGTAACCGCGGTCGCGGGCGACGTCGCCGACACCGGCGATGACCTGGTCGGTCATGGGGTCGGCCAGGTAGCGCGCGCCCTCGTCGAGCAGCAGGAATCCGATCGTCGTCGTCCGCGCCGAGCGCAGGCTGCGGGCGGTCAGGTTCGGGTGGTAGCCGAGCTGCTCCATCGCGCCCTCGATGCGCAGCCGGGTCTCGTCCGACATCTGCCGCAGGCGGTTGTTCACGAGGTTCGAGACCGTCTGGGCGGAGACGCCCGCGTGCTCGGCGACGTCACGCATGGTCGGGCGCCTGCCGGACGTGCTCTTCACGGTTGGCCACTTTACTTGATCGTCAAAGTGGCGGAGTATTCGGCGCGGACCAGGAGTCGAGGGAGGGAGCGATCGTGCGGATGCAAGGCAAGGTCAGCGTGGTCACCGGCGCGGCGACCGGCATCGGCCGGGCGGTGGCGCAACGGCTGGCGGCCGAGGGGGCGCTCACGCTGTGCGCCGACGTGAACGGCGAGGGAGCGCAGGAGACGGCCGCCGCGATCGTCGCCGCCGGCGGCCGGGCCGAGGGCCACCGCTGCGACGTCTCCGACGCCGATCAGATCGAGGCGGTGATGGCGGCCGCGGAGCGCCACGGCGGCCCGCATGCGATCGTCTCGAACGCCGCGATCCAATACGAGCACACGCTCGAAGACACCCCGCCCGACGACTGGGACAAGGTGCTCGGCGTGAACCTGCGCGGCGTCTACCTGTGCGCGCGGGCGGCCATCCCCCGCATGCGCAGGATCGGCGGCGGCTCCATCGTGAACATGGCGTCGGTGAACGGGTTCTGGGTCGAGCCGGCCCTGGCCGCCTACTGCACCGCGAAGGGCGGCGTCATCAACCTGACCCGGGCGATCGCGCTCGAGAACGGGCGCGACGGCATCCGCTGCAACTGCATCTGCCCCGGCTACATCGACACGGGCATGGCGCAGCGCTACTTCGAGATCCAGGCCGACCCCGCCGCCGCTCGCGAGGAGGCGGGCCGCATGCACGCGCTCGGCCGCATCGGCCGGCCGGAGGAGGTGGCCGCGATGGCGCTCTTCCTGGCCTCCGACGAGGCCGGGTTCTGCACGGCCGGTGCGTTCGTCGTGGACGGCGGCCTGAGCGCCGGGGTGCCGACCGTCTAGGCCAGCTCGGGGGCGAGGTCGCGCAGGAGCCGCTCGGCGAGGGCGGCCCGGCGCACCTTCTCGCGCGCCTGCGCGACGGCAACGTCCTCGAGGTGGCCGCCGGTCGGGTAAACGGCGGTGGCGTTGCGCAGCCCGAACTTCAGGTGCACCGGCGCGGCGGCGCGGACGATCTCGGGCACGTCGTAGGTGCGGACGAAGCCGCCCAGATCGTCGGGCGCCTCGATGTAGAGATCGAGCGGGAGCGCCGTCACCTCGCGCATCGCCGCCAGCATGCCCACGCCGAGATCGGTGGCGACGTTGATCGTGTCGGCGCCGATGCGGTCGTACAGGGCGGCGGTGGCGGGGTTGGCGGCGCACATCACGGCGGAGGTCTTGAAGCGCAGGTCGGACGGCAGGTCGCCGGCCGCGCGCAGCCGGGCAAGGACGTCGAGCACGCCGATGTCGCCGACGAGCAGGCTGCGGATGCCGTGCGCACAGGCCCGGTCGGCCTCGGCCAGGCACGCCTCGACCGCCTCCGGCCCGCGGGCCACGCCGGCGGCGGCCTCGTTCACGAGCGCCTGGCCGCCGGTGTCCCAGCCGCCGCGCGGGCCGAGGAAGAGGCACACCTCGACATCGTGATCGCGGCCGATCGCGGCCATCTCGTCGAGCTCGGCGTCGGAAAGCATCATGACGCCCGACCCCTGCGAGACCCGGTGGACGCGCACGCCCTGGGCGTCGGCCTCGGCGAGGACGCCGCGCAGCACGAGCGGGCCCTCCACGCTCGCGATCTCGAAGTGGTAGCGGGCACCGTCGGGGAAGCGCCCGGCGGACTCCGGCCAGGGGCGTGCGGGAGGCTGGAGCCCTACCGCCGCGAGCATCTTCGCGTGGCGGCCGCGAGGGCCGTCGGCGGCGTCGGTCGGGCTCGGCATCGGGCCAGTCTAGTGTGATTTACTTGATCGTTCAATGTCCCTGACGGAGATCGCTTCGGGCACCTGGCGGTGCGAGTCGCTGGTCGGCCCGCGGAACATGTTCCAGTACCTGATCGCCGACGGCGACGAGGCGATCGTGGTCGACACGGGGATGACCGCGACGCCCCGCGACGTGATCGTGCCCGGCATGCGCGCCGCCGGGATCGATCAGGGCGACGTGAGGATGGTGGTCGTCACCCATCCCGACCTCGACCACCAGGGCGGCCTCGCCGGCCTGCGCGAGGTGCTGCCGAACGCCGTCGGCGCCTGCGGCTTCGCCGACCGGATGATGGTGGCCGAGCCCGAGCGGCTGCTGAGCGACCGCTACGGCGCGTTCGAGGTCGAGCACGGCGTCGGCTACCCCGACGCGGACAAGCTGTGGATGCGCGCGAACTACGGCGCGCCGGCGGCGGTGGAGGTCGGCCTCGCGGGCGGCGAGACCATCGCCGTCGGCGACCGCCGGCTGGTCGCGCGGCACGCGCCGGGGCATTCGGCCGGGCATCTGGTGCTGCACGAGCCGGCCACCGGGCTGCTGTTCAGCTCCGACGCAGTCCACTGGCGCATGTGCCCGGCCGCCGACGGGTCGCCCGCGCTGTGTCCGACCTACGAGGAGGTCGACGACTACCTGGCGACCATCGACATGCTCGAGTCGCTGGGGGCCGCCGAGCTCCACTCCGGGCACTGGCCGATCCGCACGGGCGCCGAGATCGCCGACTTCATGGCCGAGAGCCGTGCGTTCGTCGCGCGGATGGACTCCACGCTCGAGGAGCGGCTGGAGCGGCCGGCGACGCTGGCCGAGCTGTGCGACCACGCCGACGAGCGGATGGGCCCGTTCGGCTCCGAGCCGGCCAACCTGATGTTCGTCGTCCACGGCCACGTCCGCCGGATGCTCCGCTCCGGGAGGGCCGCGGTCGTCACGGCGGGCGAGCGGCCGCCCAGGTACCGGCGCTCGTGAAGATCACCGCCCTCGACACGGTCGTCGTCAACGCCGAGATGCGCAACTGGGTGTTCGTCAAGGTGTCGACGGACGAGGGCATCGTCGGGTGGGGCGAGGCGACCGTCGAGTGGAAGACGCGCTCGGTGGTCGGCTGCATCGAGGATTACCGGACGCTGCTCGTCGGCGAGGATCCGCGCCGGATCGAGCACATCTGGCAGATGATGTACCGGCAGCACTTCTTCCGGCCCGGCATGGTGGAGTGCTCGGCGATGAGCGGGATCGAGCATGCCTGCTGGGACATCACCGGCAAGGCACTCGGCGTGCCCGTCTACCAGCTGCTGGGCGGCGCCGTCCGCGACACCGTGCGGCTGTACGACCACCTGGGCGGCGGCGAGATGCACTCGGTGTACCACGCGCTCACGCCCGGGCAGGCGCGCGAGCGAGCCCGCGAATCGATCGAGCTCGGGTTCGACGCGATCAAGCTCGAGGTCGTCATCCCGCGCACGGGCCGGCTCGACGGCGCGGGCGCTCTGCGGCACGCCGACGCGGTCATGGCGGCGGTGCGCGATGAGGTCGGAGACGACGTCGAGCTCATGGTCGACATGCACGGCCGCTGCTCGCCGATGATGGCGGCGCAGTACTTCACGGTGCTCGAGCCGTACCGGCCCTGGTTCTTCGAGGAGCCCTGCCCGCCGGAGCATCCGCAGGCGATGGCGGAGCTGGCCCGGCGGACGACCGTCCCGATCGCGACCGGAGAGCGGCTCTGCACCCGCCACCCATTCGCGCACCTGCTCGAGATCGGCGCCTGCTCGGTGCTCCAGCCGGACGCCGTGCACTGCGGCGGCATCGCCGAGCTGCGCCGGATCGCGGCGATCGGCGAGACGTACCACGCGGCGCTCGCGCCCCACTCGTCGACCGGCCCGATCGGCCACGCCGCCTCGATGCACGTGGCGTTCGCGACGCCCAACTTCATCATCCAGGAGACCTGGCGGGCCGACGTTCCGTGGCGCTTCGAGGTGCTCTCGAAGACCCTGCCGTTCGACGGTGGCACCGCCGAGCTCCCCACCGAGCCCGGCCTGGGCGTCGAGGTGGACGAGCGCGAGGCGGCCAAGCATCCGTTCCAGCAGGAGCCGCTGATGCGCTACTTCCACGACGACGGCTCCGTGGCCGACTGGTAACCGGGGTCAGACCCCGAACGGGACGCGTGACATCTCTGTGACGCTTCAAGGGACGGTCCCCGAAGCGAGCGGTACGCCTAGAGGCCGCCCATGTGGTTCACGAACCAGTCGACGAAAACCGCGACCACGACCGCGCAGATGATCGTTCCGATCGTGAAGGTGACCACGATGGCGAGAGCGATCCGGGCGGACGGCGACCAACGTCCACGCGTTTCAGAGTCCACGGGCGGAGGGTGGTGGCTCATCACCATCCGGATATCGGCCAGCCCGACCACCGGATGTAGATCAGGGTCTGATCCCCGAACGAAACAGTCACGAAAGTACAACGCGCACCGTTCGGGGTCTGACCCCGTTTACTCCCGTCCACCCTGGCTCCGGTTCAGCCGGTCACGAACTGGTGCTGGGCCTGGTCGCCGCGCAGGGTGACCAGGCAGCCCGCGATGCGGCCCGTGTGGTAGTCGCTCCCGGGGTTCACGCAGAGCGTGCGGCCGATCCGGTTCATGCCGGCCGACTCGTGGATGTGGCCGTGGAGGGCGGCGATCGGCTGGAACTCCTCGATCGCCCGGCGCACACCGGTCGAGCCGACCGGGATCATGTGCGGCTCCTTGCCGATCAGCACCATGTTGAAGTCGTCGTCCAGCTCGGCCGCCGTGTCGAGCCGTGAGTCGTACGGCGGGACGTGCAGGTTGAAGACGCACCGGCCCATGTCCGGCACCTGCGCCGCCAGCTCGGCGATGCGGGCGTAGAGATCGTCCTCGTCGAGCTCGCGGGGGGAGTCCCACGGCGTGCGGTTCGAGTACCCGAGCGAGAGCATCGAGTAGCCGTCGAACTCGACCACCGCCTCGTCGCAGGCCCGGACGTTCCGGCCCTTGCGGATCGAGTCCTCGATCCGGGGCGGGTCGTCGTTCCCCGGCATCACGAAGCAGCGGATGTCCGTCCCCTCGAGCCGCTCGTCGGCGAGCGCGATCCACTGGTCGAAGGTGTGCACCATGACCGTCTCGAACCACTCCTCCCGCTCCGCCTCCGGCAGCCCGGAGATGCGCGCCACCTCCTCGGCCGTCGTGCGGTACGGGTACATGCCGTTGCCGCGGATGCGCCGCTCGAGGGCGTCGACCTCGGCGTCCGTCGTCGCCCGCAGCTTGCTGCCGAAGAGCTGCGCCGACCAGCCGTCGCCGTCCTCCACCAGCGGGATGACGATCTTGCCGGTGATGTCGCCGCCCATGACGAGCACCTGCGCCTTGTAGTACTTGGGCGCGTTCAGGAACTTCTTCCACAGCACCTCGGTGCCATGGATGTCGGAGGCGTAGTAGAGGCGGAGGGCGGCATCCCCGCCCTCCGCCTGCGTGCGCCGCAGAAACCCCACGGACCTATTCCGGTGGGATCTCGAGGTAGTTGAGGGACAGGTCGATCCCCTGCGAGGCGCGCCACGCCTTGCCGGCGTAGTAGATGATCGCGCCGAGGATCAGGTCGAAGACGACGAGGGCAAGTCCGCCGCGGAACGGGCTCGTCAGGAGCTGTGCGGCGATGCCGTCGCCGGCCCGCGGCAGGCCCAGCGTCGGGTACGCGAACCACAGCCAGGCGCCGAACAGGCCCGCCAGGATCGAGCCGATGCCGAAGTACACGAGCAGCGGCAAGCCGAGGAACGAGATGTTCGAGACCGACGCCTCGTACGCCGGCTTGCGCCGGTATGGGAACAGGATCGCCCCGATCCCGACCAGCACGAACGTCGGGAAGCCGACGATCGTCGAGAGGGCGACCACCTTGAGGAAGTTGGCCGAGTAGGCGGCCATGTAGAGGAACGGGATCGAGCAGACCGTGATCAGCGCCAGCGTGAAGACCGGCGTGTGCGTCCGCTCGTTGATCGACGCCACCCGCTCGGGGATCACCTGGTCGAACGACCAGGCGAAGAGCGCCCGCACCGGCTGCACGATCTGGATGTACACGATCAGCGGCGCCCAGGCGACGAACGTGATGCCCAGGAACGCCACGAAGAGGGTGTTCGTGTGGATGGCCGCCACGAGCGTGATCCACCACGGCGAGTTCGGCAGCGTGTAGACCGTCGGGTCGCCCGAGACGCCGTTCACGGCCGTCAGGAACGTCTGGCCGACCGTATGGTAGAGCAGCGCGATCATGATCAGGATCGGCACGAACGTGCAGGCGAGGCCGCCGAGCATCGAGTACCAGTTGTTGCGGGTGCCCGCCTGACGGATCTCGCCGGCCAGGTTGGTCGAGAACCAGACCCAGACCCCGAAGGCGATGAACGCGCCGGAGGCGACGATCGTGTTGTGCCAGTCGGTGCCGTTCGACAGGTTCACGCCGGCGCTGTTCGCCTTCGCGATGAAGAAGTGGTACGTGTCGGCCCTGTGGGTGAACGGCCGCGCGTAGTCGTTGTAGGAGCTGATGAAGCTCGAGCGCGACGTCGTCACCAGCGTGATCGCCGCGACGATGAAGCCGATGCTGCCGAGCGCGAACAGCCACAGCTGCACCCGCATCATCAGCCGCATGCCGTAGGCCATGACGAGCGCGAGGACGGCGATCTCGATCAGCCCGATCGCCATGCTCCAGCCGTTCGAGGTCACCGTCGTCCCCCAGCTCTGCAGGGTCGACGAGTCGGCGGCCACGCCGACCATCGTCAGCATCGGGCCGATGCAGATCTTGGCCGTGAAGACGCCCCAGTAGCCCATCGCGATCATCGACGACGTGCCGATGAGGATGCTCGACCCGACCGCGAGGGCCGGGTGCAGGGACCGCGAGATCAGGATGTAGTCGGCCCCCGAGCGGGGCATGATCTGGGAGAGCAGGCCGAACGCGCCCGAGATCAGGAACGAGCACAGCGCCGTGATGAGGATCGCGACGTATACGTTCACCTCGGCGAACGAGGACAGCACCCAGAACACCGATACGGCCATGACGAGGCCGGGACATGCCGGAAGAACGTTGAAGATGACGGCATCCCTCACCTTCACGTCGCGCACGAACCCCGTCGCGCGGCGAGCGAAGTGCGTCTGGGCACCCGCCGTGGTTTCGCTAGCCATACGCCATCACCGACCCTCCCTCGGTTGATCGTTCAAGCGGCGGTAGTCTCGCTCGTCCCCGATGGCGTGTCAAGCGGCCCGAGCGGGCGGTTGACCGGACCGCGGGCGCTCGTTAGACTCGCCTCGCCTTGAACGATCAACCTGACCGTGACGCGCTGCTCGAGCGGCTCGACCGCCTCTACCCGGCGGTGGTCGCCGACTGCCTCGACAAGGTCGGCGTGCGCGGGAACGTGATGGATCCGCGCATCCGCCCGCTCTACCCCGAGGCGCGCATGGCCGGCTTCGCCTCGACCGTGCACGCCGTCGAGGTGGACGCCCCACCGGCGAACCGCGACGACTACTACCGGGGCGAGCTGCAGGCGGTCGACGCGCTGCGGCCCGGCGACATCATGATCGTCTCGACCGTCCGCGGCTCGTACTGGGGCGAGCTGCTCGCCACCGCCTCGCGGTATCGCGGCGCCCGCGGCATCGTCGTCGACGGCTACACGCGCGACACGCTGCAGCTGATCGAGATGGACTTCCCCACCTTCGTCGCCGGGATCAATGCCCACGACTCGCTCGGGCGCATCGACGTCGACGCGGTCGGCGTGCCCGTCGAGTGCGGCGGGGTTCACGTCGAGCAGGGTGACCTCGTGCTGGCCGACTTCGACGGGGTCGTCGTGGTGCCGAGCGCCGTCGCCGACGAGGTGATCACTCTCTCCGAGGAGAAGGTTTCGGGCGAGAACCTGGTGCGCTCGAAGCTCGCGGACGGCATGCCCGTGTGGGACGCCTTCCGCACCTACGGCGTCATCTAGACCGACGCGAGCGCGTTCTCGTGGGCCGCGCAGGCCTCGACCCGGTGCAGCGCGTCGTCCAGGATCTGCTCCTCGAGCTGCGGGTTGAAGAGCGGCGAGATCGACGGCCGCGTCAGGAGCCGGTGGACGATCGCGACGCCTGCCGGATGCAGCTCGTCGTCGCGGCCGTCCAGCGCGGCGGCCACCCGCAGCAGCCGCTCCTTGCGGGCGAGCACGCGCGCGTCGAGCGCCGCGGCCGTGTACGCGACGCGCACGTCCCGGCCTTCGGCGGCGCCGACGATGTCGCGCATCCAGCCCGCAAGTCGGGTGCGCCGCTCGCGCGTCGCGAAGCGCGACCCGGCCGCCGAGACTTCCTCGAGCCGGTAGGCCTCCCGCACCTGCACCAGCCCCTCGAGCAGCGACCGGCGCCGGTCGAAGGCGATGGCGGCGGTCGCCAGCGCGGCGATGGCGCCGGCGGTGGGCACGAGCCACACCTGCGGCAGCGCCACGACGGCGACGACGGCGAGCGCCATCAGCACGACCGCACCCGCCAGCCGCCACGTCCGCTGGTCACGCAGCTCGGCCAGCAGCCGCTCGGCGTCGACGAGCGGCGGAAGATCGAGGTCGAGCAGCGATCGCAATCTCATCGGGGGCCGCGGAGTGCGAACGTGTCCACCGCCTGATGGTACCCCTACCTCGCCGCGCCGACTCCCGCCTCGGTGGCCTTCGACACATGATGCACGCTGGCCTCTCGCAGCCCCTGCATGTAGCCGATGGCGTGCAGCCGGCCGAGCAGCGCGTAGCTGGGCGAGTCCATCGCCTCGCCGTGCATCGTCGGCACGTGGTCGGGCCGCAGCACGCCGTCGAAGTCGAACTCGTGCCAGGCGTCCATGCAGGCGCGCATGTCGGTCTGGCCCTCGTCGTGGAACGTCTCCACGAAGCTCGTCGGGACGCCGCGCACGTCGCGGAAGTGGCCGAACGCGATCCGGCCCTGGCGGCCGAAGTGGCGGATGGCGCCGGGAACGTCGTCGGTGACGAGCGTCATGTTGCCCTGGCAGAAGCAGAGCGCGTGCGCCTCGGAGTCCGCCATCGCGACCACGCGGTCGAACGCCTCGACCGAGTTCATGATCCGGGCGGCGCCGCGGTAGTGGGTGATAGGTGGATCGTCGGGGTGAAGCGCGAGGCGGACGCCGACCTTCTCGGCGACCGGCACGACGGCCCGGACGAACCGCTCGTACGCCTTCCACAGCTGCTCGGCATCGGCCGCGCCCACCTTCATCGGCTGGTCGGTCGGGAGCGCGTCCGCCCGGAACGCGGTGACGAGCGCGCCGCCGCGGCCGCGGGCGATCGTGCTCGTGCGCACCCAGTTCGCGCCCGGCATCCAGTTGTAACAGAGCATCGGGATCCCAAGCGTGCCGAGGTTCCGGATGAGCGTGCAGAACCACTCCGTCTCTTCCTCCGCCCCGGGCGCGCCGGTGCGGGCACGGTCGAGCGGCGGGTAGTCCTCGACGCCGACAAGCTCGAGCCCGGCATCGGCGTAGAGCTGCTGCATGCGCGCGAGCGGCGTCAGGTCCCAGGGCATGTCGCCGGTGTCGTCGTGGATGCCGTCCGGCGCGCGGTCGAGCTCCGAGATGACCCTGGTCACACCGACCTGCTGGAGCGTCGTCCAGAAGGGGATCGGCGTGGGCGGGAAGTACTCGGCGAACTCGACCGGCTTGACCACGATCGCGGACCCTATCGAAGGACTCGACCGGGGTCGACGAGGCCGCGCGCGATCAGGTCGCGAAAGCGGACGACGCTGTCGGCCACCGCCTCCGGGAACGGCGTCTCCGCGATCGGGCCGACCAGTGCGGCGAACGAGGCGGCGTCGACGGCGCCCGGGAAGGGCAGGAGCACGTCGTCGTAGGCGATCCGGCCCGCGGCGTCGGGCGCTGCGGCCACGATGGCGGCGACGACCTCGTCCATCGAGACGCTCATCCCGGCCAGGTTGTGCACCGACGCACCCTCGGCGGCCGCGCGGGCGGCGGCGACGAACGCGTGGGCGGCGTCGGGCGCATACTGGAACTGGCTCGTGCCGCCGAACGGGATCCTGTAGGGCGCGCCGGCGGCGGCCGCCAGCATCGCGGTGGTCGGGGCCGACGTCAGCCCCTGGTCGCGGCCGGGCCCGAACACCGTGTGCGGCCGCAGGCCGATGCTCGCGACCCCGTGATCGGCCCAGTAGACGTGGGCGGTGCCCTCGTTCGCGCGCTTGTAGACACCGTAGAGCGTGCCCGGCTGCCCGCTCATCTCGACGGTGCCGCCGCCCTCCTCGAGTGCGTCGTAGGCGGCGATCGACGACGCGTAGACGACGGCCGCGATCCGTTCGGCGCGACGCTTGACCGCCTCGAAGACGTTCACGGTGCCGAGCACGTTCACGCGCGCGCCGAGCGGCGGATCGGCCCGGCAGAACGGCACCTGCAGGGCCGCCAGGTGGATGACGTGGGTGATCCCGTCCTCGTCCAGCACGCGCTCGACCTGCTCGAGGTCTGTGATGTCTCCCTGCCGGCGGCGCACGCGGCCGATCTCGTCGTCGCTCATCGCGAGCGGCCAGCGGGCCGGCTCGGCGCCCAGGTCGAGCGCCGTCACGGCGACGCCGTCACGGACGAGGTCGCGCACGACCCACGTGCCGATGCAGCCGAACGCGCCCGTCACCAGGAAGCGCTCGTCGCTCACGGGGCGGCCCCCTCCCCACACCAGTCCCGGGCGAGGCGCACGTATGCGGAGGCGAGGATGTGCAGGTCGCAAAGGTTCACGTGCTCGTCCGGGGCATGCGGATTGTCGCCGCCCGGCCCGCAGACGACAACCGGGGTCGTTGAGTGCTCGGCGAGGATGAACGCGTCGCACGCAAAGGGGGCCGTGGTCGGGGCCGGGCGGTTGGGCAGGGCGGCGCGCATGGCCTGGACGATGTCCGCCTCGGGATCACCGGCGAGCGCCGAGAGGAAGCGGGTGCGCTGCTCCCACTCGAGCTGTGCGCCGGCCCCGGCCGCGCGCTCGACGACGCCACGCAGCTCGGCCTCGAGGTCGTCCCGCGAGGTGCCGGGCAGGATCTCGGCCCAGAACTCGAGCACGCCTTCCGTCGGCGTGCCTTCGGCCGTCCCCCAGGGCAGCTCCTCGCCCGACTGGAGCAGGAACTGGTAGATCGGCGCGCCCCGGCTTGCCTCGGCGCCGGCGAGGGCGGCGGAGGCGGCCGCGAGCGCCGTCAGCGCGCTCGGCCCCGAGCCGCCGCCGAAGTCCATGCCGGCCTTGCCGCCGCTGGCGTGCAGGCGGTACTGGATCCCGCCCCGGGTGGCGTGGCAGACCGCCAGGCCGGTGGGCTCGGGGAGGACGGCTCCATCGGCGTCGTAGCCGCGCAGCCGGCAGGCGAGGGTGCCGTTCGCGCCGCCAAACTCCTCGTCGACCGTCGTCTCCACGATGAGGTCGCCGGCGAGGCGCTCGCCGCACTCGACCAGGCAGCGGAGGGCGTGCAGGTAGCAGGCGACGCCGCCCTTCATGTCGAGGGCGCCGCGCCCGTAGAGGCGGCCGTCCTCGACCGCGCCGTCCCACCAGGCGTGGGCGCCCTCGCCGTGCGCGGGGACGACGTCGACGTGGCCGGTGAAGAGCAGCGAGCGGCCGCCTCCGCTCCCGGCGAGCCGCGTGACGACGTTGGGGCGGCCTGCATACTCCCGCCCCGGCCACCAGGCCTCGTGGGCCGTCGCGCCGTCGACCTCGTCCGGCTGGAAGAGGTCGGGCTCGAGGCCGAGGTCGCGCAGGTAGGCGGCAACGAACTCCTGGCACGCGGCCTCGTCGCCGTGCGGCGGCCGGTTCTCGCTCGGCCGCGACACGAGCTCGCGGACGAGCGTCACCAGGTCGTCGCGGTGCTCCGCCAGCCAGTCGTCGGGCGCCGTCCGCGCCCGGTCAGCCATCGCCGAGCGGGATGTACGCGACGCAGTCGATCTCGACCAGGATGCCGAGCAGCTGGCAGCCGATGGTCGTCCGGGTCGGGCGGGGCCGGTGCGTGAAGAAGGCCTCGTAGGCGGCCGTGAACTCGTCGAAATCGTCGATCGAGGAGAGGTAGCAGCCGCAGCGCACGATGCTCTCGGCGCCGCCGCCCGCCGCCTCGACCAGCGCGAGCACGTTCCGCAGCGTGTGCGTGGTCTGCTCGGCGACGGTCTCGCCGAGGACGGTGAGCGTGCCCGGCTCGAGCGGTCCCTGTCCCGACACGTAGACGAAGTCGCCCGCGCGCAGGGCGGGGGTGTACGGGCCGTCGCCGCCCGAGGCGTCGTCGGAGCCCATCGGCGTGAGGCGACTTGGAGGCACCGGGGTGATATTAGGCTGCGCGAGGACATGGCGGACGGGAAACCGACAGGCGGGCGGCTCGCAGGCAAGACCGCGATCGTGACCGGCGCGACCGAGGGGATCGGCCGGGCCGTCTCGCAGGCGCTCGCGCGCGAGGGTGCGGCGCTCGTCCTCGTTGCCCGCCGGGCCGGCCCGACGACCGCGCTGGCCGACGAGCTGGGCGGGCGCGCGGTGCCGGTCGACGGCGACGTGGCCGACCCGGAGACCGCCGACGCCGCCGTCGCCGCGGCGATCGACGCCTTCGGCCGCCTCGACGTGCTCGTGAACAACGCCGGCCACGACCTCTCCGGCGTGCCGCTGTTCGAGACGTCGCCCGAGCGGGCGCGGGCGATCTTCGACGTGAACGTGTTCGGCGCGTTCTGGATGCTGCTCGCAGCGGGCCGGGCGATGGCCGCCTCCGGCGGCGGCTCGATCGTGAACGTCACCTCCCGTCTCGGGCTCGTCGGCATGTCGGGATCGGCCTGGTACGGCGCATCGAAGGGGGCGCTGCATGCGCTCACCCGCGGCGCGGCGGTCGAGTGGGCGCGCCTCGGCGTCCGGGTGAACTCCGTGGCGCCCGGCCTCACGCAGACAGCCATGATCGACACCTGGATCTCCGAGCAGCCCGACCCGGAGGCGTTCCGGGAGTCGCGCGCCGAGACGATCCCGCAGGGCCGCTTCGCGACGCCCGAGGAGGTGGCGGCGGCCGTGGTCTACCTCGCGTCGGACGAGTCCGCGTCGACGACCGGTGCCTCGATCGCTGTCGACGGCGGCTATACAGCAGCCTGATGTCCGAGCCTTACACGCTCAAGAACCTCGCGGAGGTCGACGACGCGGCGCCGGAGCACGGGCTGGACGGGTTCTGGGAAGCGCGGGTCGCCCGCAGGGCGCTCGAGGCGGAGCAGACCGGCGTCACGTTCTTCCGCCTGAAGCCCGGCCGCCGGTCGGCCTTCGCCCACCGCCACGACGAGGCCGAGGAGATCTACGTCGTCCTGCGCGGGCGCGGGCGGATGAAGCTCGACGACGAGATCGTCGAGGTCGCCCCGCTCGACGCCGTCCGCGTCTCACCGCGCGTGGTGCGGGCGTTCGAGGCGGGCGCCGACGGCCTCGACTTCCTCGTCTTCGGCGCGCACCACGCCAGCGACGGCGAGCTCGTCGAGGACGGCTGGGCGGGAGGCGGCTAGCGCCGTACGATTGGGGCGTGCGCACGCTTGCGGTCGTCCTTGCGCTCGTCGCCGCTCTCGGCGTGGTCGCGATCGACCGCTCCGACGGCGAGTCGACCGCGACCGTCGATGCGATGCAGCACTACTACGCGCTCGGTCGCAGGGACTGCGGCCCGAAGATCACCGCCTTCCGGCCTGCGCGGCCCGCCCTGAACGCCGGCTGCCAATCCCGGATACCCGGTTAGCAGCAGCCGTCCGCGCAGCCCTCGCCGCGCCACGACTGGACGCCCTCGTGGAGGGCGACCGCGGCGATGACGAGGCCCGCGAGCGGATCGGCCCACCACCAGCCGAGGAGGGCGTTCGCCCCGAGGCCGACGAGCAGGGCGACCGACAGGTAGGCGCAGAGCATGTTCTGGCCTGCCTCGCTCTGCGTCGCGCGTGAGCCGAGCTCCACGCCGACCTTGCGCTTGGCGCGTGCCAGCAGCGGCATCGCCGGCGCCGTGACGAGCGCGAGGCCGATGCCGACCCAGCTCGCCTGCGGGTGAACGCCGCCGAGCGCGCGGATCGAGTCGAACGCGATGTAGACGGCGAGCGCGAAGAAGCTCGCCGCGATCAGCCGCTGGGCGAGCCGCTCGGCGGAGGCAGACCCGACCCGCCGGCCGGTGAAGAGCCACACGACCACTCCGCCCGCGGCCACCTCGATCAGCGAGTCGATCCCGAACGCCACCAGCGCGACGGACGAGGCGGCGATCCCCGCGCCGACGGCGATCGCGAACTCGACCAGGTGCCATGCGTTCCCGCCCCAGGCGAGCAGCTTGGCCCGGCGCACGAGCTGTGCCCGGTGCGCCGATGCACGCGGAACCACCTGGAGGAGCGTCGGCTCGGCGGCCATGGACGAAGGGTAACCGGGGACCGGTCGCTCGCCGGCTCGCAGCAACGTGTGGCGCGTCGCCGGCGCCGGCCTGCCGTTCCTGCTCAGCCGCAGGCTCGATCTTCGCGGCGTCTGACGGCGTCCCCGAGGTCAGGCTCGCCGGGCAGCGGGCCGGCCACGTGCTTGTCATGGAAGCGGTCCTCGTCGAGCTCGCCGAGCACGCCCCGTCTGAGCCCGCCCGCGGCGATCGTGAGCGGCATCCCGAGGATCTCGTGGAGCCGCTCGAAGACGACGATCCCGGCCGGGAGGGCCCGGCGGCGGTGCCGGGGAACGCCCTTCGCCTGACCGTTCCCGGCGGCCAGCCTCGCGGTCACCGCCTCGAACGTCACCGGCTCGAGCACCGACACCCCGAGCTTCGCCAGGGCGTGGGCGCACCCGCCCGTGACGAGCGCCACCCGGGCCGTCGCGCGCTGGTCGAACGCCAGCCGGCTGCGGGTGTAGACGCGCGCAGCGTCCAGCTCCTCCGGCGTCGGCGGGTCGTGCCCGAATGCGCGCTCGGCCAGGCGCACCGCTCCGACGTCGAACGATCCGACCACGTCCACGCCGCCGCGCAGCGTTCCGTACGAGACCTCGGTCGAGCCGCCGCCCACATCGCAGACGACCCCCGCCTCGCCGCCGCCGAGCATGCCGGTCGCCGCCCCGGCGAAGGTCAGGCTGGCCTCCTGGGCGGGCGTGAGCAGGCACGGCGTCCGGCCGGTCGCAAGCGTGATCTGCGAGAGCAGCGCGTCGGGGTTCCGGCCCGAGCGGCCCGGGGCGGTGACCACGATCGCCAGGCGCTCGCACCGGAGCGCGTCGGCCGCCTCCATGAACCTGCGCGCCTCGACGCCGACGCGGGCGAGCACCTCGTCCGAGTACCCGCCCTCGCGCTCGAGCTCGGCCCCGAGGCGCAGGAACGCGCGCTCGCCGCCAAGCCGCTCCCACTCGCCGCCGGCGCGCCGGGCGACGGTGAGGCGCATCGTCGCCGAGCCCACGTCGATGACGCCGACGATCGCGCCGCTCCCGGGCGGAGGCACCGCCGCGAGCGTGTCGCGGATCTGGCCCATCAGCTCGATCTGGTCGTCCAGGCGGCGCAAGCGCGACTCGGCCAGCTCGTTCCGCGACTCCGCCAGCTTCAGCTGCTGCTCGTGCAGCCGGCCTCCGCGGATCTGCCTCGCCCGCTGCATGTACGCCACCGCTGCCAGAACGACGTTGAAGACGCCGAGGAGGATGACGACGAAGTAGTAGGCGGTCGTGCTCATTCGCTACGAACTACCCGCAGATATGGCGGAAGAAACGGTCAGGGTGGCGGCGGGGTACGTATGGGTCGATGGAATCCCCATCCAGCCTCGCCGGCCGTATGGCCCTCGTCACCGGCGGTGCGCGCGGGATCGGCGCGGCCATCGCCGCCGCACTCGAGTCGTACGGCGCGCGGGTCGTCGTCGCCGATCGCGACCACGCGCCGATCCGGTGCGACCTCGGCCGCCCCGGGGAGGGCGCCCGGATGGTGGCCGAGGCGGTGGAGCGGCTCGGCGGCCTGCACATCCTGGTGAACAACGCCGGCGGCTACGCGTCACCGACGTATCCGCAGAACGCCGATTGGCGCACGCCGCTCGAGCTGAACCTCGGCGCCGTGATGGAGGCGACCCGCCACGCGCTTCCGGCGCTCGCCGCAAACGGAGGCTGCGTCGTCAACGTGGCCTCGTCCGCAGGTCTGGGCCGCGATCCCTACGCGGGAGTCGAGTACGCGGTGGCCAAGGCCGGCGTGATCCGCCTCACGACGGCGCTCGGCCGGGTCGACGGCGTGCGCGTGAACTGCCTGTGCCCGCACACCGTCGCGACCAAGGGTGTGCTCGAGGCGCTCGAGACTGCGTCCATCGAGGACATCGCGCCGCCCCCGCCAACGGTCATCGGCGTGGACGAGGTCGTCGACGCCGCCCTCCGGCTGATCGGCGACGAGTCGCTGGCGGGCAAGGTGCTCGTGCTGGTCGGCGGCGAGGAGCCGCGCTTCCTCGCCTGACCTCGGCCCGGCCGCTCTAGCGCGCGCGGCGCAGACGACGAGCAGGTACGGGACGCCCGCGCCCGTGATGGAGCCCACCGGCGCCGTGGCGGAGTGGGCCCGCGCCCACCAAGGCCGTCGCGCCAGGCGCGACGACCGGCAGGTGACGAGTGCGCCGGGGGCGCGACGAAATTGCGCCGGCCCGGGCTGATAGGGTGGCGCGGCGCGGCCGAGGCGGCCGCCGTCAGGAGGTTCTCCGATCGAGTTCGGCGTCACGATCCTTCCCGATCCCCCGTGCTCCCGGTTCGTCGAGCTCGTGCGGCTGGCCGAGGACTGCGGGTTCGACTGGGCCTACACGTACGACTCGCACATCCTCTGGCAGGAGGGGTGCGTTCTCGTCACCGCGGCCGCCGTGCAGACTCAAGCGATCGGGCTCGGCTTCTGCGTGACGAACCCGGGCACGCGCGAGCCCACGGTCACGGCCAGCTTCCACGCGACGCTGAACACGATCATCCCCGGCCGGGTCGTCGTGATGATCGGGCGGGGCGACTCGGCCCGGCGCACGATCGGGCTCCAGCCGGTGAAGATCGCCGAGTTCGAGGCCGCGACGGCGCTGATCCGCGACATGTCCAACGGCCGCCCGGTGACCTGGAACGGCAAGGACATCGTGCTCGAGTGGGCCAAGGACCTGCCCCGGATCCCGGTCTGGGCGGCGGGATACGGCCCGCGGGCGCTCGGCGTCGCCGGCCGCCAGGCGGACGGCGTCGTGATCCAGCTGGCCGACCCCGACATCATCGACTGGATCATGGGCCAGGCCCGCGGCGCGGCGGAGAAGGGCGGGCGGACGCCGGGCGAGCTGGCGCCGATCGTCTGCGCGCCCGTTGCAATCGGCGACGACATGGCCGTGGCCCGCGACGCCGTGCGCTGGTTCCCCGCGATGGTCTCGAACCACGTCGTCGACCTGCTCAAGCGCTACGACCAGTCGATGCTCCCCGAGAGCCTCACGAGCTACCTCGCGCGGCGCGAGTTCTACGACTACGCCGACCACAGCCGCGAGGGCGCCAAGCACGGCGAGTTCGTCGACGACGAGACCTGCGACCGGTTCTGCATCCTCGGTTCGATCGAGGAGCACATCGCGAAGCTGCGCACGCTCGAGGCGCAGGGCGTCGAGCAGTTCAACATCTACCTGATGACGGGACACCAGGAGGAGATCCTGCGCGCGTACGGCGAGCACATCATCCCGCTCTTCAAGCAGAAGGCCTGAGCGAGATGGAGATCGCCGCCCGCCCCGACCGCGCCATCGCCGACCTGCGCGCCCTCGCCGACCTGACCGGCGGCCCGGGCGGCGCCCGCCGGTTGTGCTGGACGGCGGAGTGGGACAACGCCCGCGGGTTCCTGCGCGAGCGGCTGGGCGAGCTGCCCGTCAGCGTCGACGTCGACGAAGCCGGCAACCTGTGGGCCCGCCTCGAGGGCGCGCGGCCGGAGACGGTCGTGATCGGCTCGCACATCGACTCGGTGCCGAGCGGCGGCTGGCTCGACGGCGCGCTCGGCGTCCTCGGGGCGCTCGAGGTGCTGCGGACGATCGCCGAGGCGGGCACGCCGCCGTGCTCGGTGTCGCTGATCGACTTCGCCGACGAGGAGGGCGCGCGCTTCGGCCGCAGCCTGTTCGGCTCGTCGTGGCTGAGCGGCAGCATCAAGCCCGACGACGTGCGCGACCTGCGCGACGCCGCCGGCGACCGGCTGGCGGACGTCGTCGGCGAGTACGGCGTCGACCTCGACCAGGCCCATGTCGCCGCCGGCCGGCTGGCGGACGTGCGCGCCTATCTCGAGCTGCACATCGAGCAGGGCCCGGTGCTCGAGGCGGCCGGCCTCGCCGTCGGGACGGTGCTCGGGACGTTCGGCGTCGAGCGGCACCGCATCGTCTTCACCGGGCAGGCGGCCCACTCCGGGTCGACGCCGATGCCGGTCCGGCGCGACTCGTTCCTGGCCGCCTCGCGGTTCGCGCTCGCGGCCCGCGACGGGGCCGTCCGCCACAAGGGCGTCGCCACGGTCGGGTCGGCCGAGTGCGTCCCCGGCGTTGCCACGGTCATCCCCGGCGTGACGACCGTGCTGCTCGACCAGCGCCACCTCGACGCCGGCGAGCTCGCCGCCATGCTCGCCGAGGCGAAGGCGAGCGCCGACGAGGCCGCGGCGGTCGAGAAATGCACCGTGGCGTGGGAGCGGATCTGGCAGATCGAGCCGCTCCCGTTCGATCCCGACCTGATCGCGGCCGCGCGCGCGGCCTGTCAGGCGGTCAGCGGGACGGACCACGCGCTCCCGTCCGGCCCGCTGCACGACGCCGCGGAGATGGCGCGCCTCGTCCCCACCGTGATGCTCTTCTCGTCCTCCACGAACGGGATCAGCCACGCGAAGGAGGAGGACACGCCGATCGAGCACCTCGAGCTGGCCATCCGAGCATATGCGCAGACCGTGGGCCACGCGGTCGATCTGGTCGCGGCCGGCTAATTCAGGAAGGGGCAAAGAGCCATGAGGAAGATCATCCGTGGCGGCACCGTCGTCAACGCCGCCGGGACGTCCAGGGCCGATGTGCTCGTCGACGGCGAGACGATCGCCGGCCTCGGGACGTTCGAGAACGTCGACGCCGAGGTGATCGACGCGGCCGGCTGCTTCGTCCTGCCGGGGGCGATCGACAACCACACGCACATGTCGATGCCGTTCGGCGGCACGCACAGCTCCGACGACTACGACACCGGCACCCAGGCCGCGGCCGCGGGCGGGACGACGTGCATCGTCGACTTCGCGCTGCAGGTGCACCCCAACGGCCTGCGCAGCTCGCTCGAGGAGTGGATGGGCCGCGCCGAGGGCGCCGCCCACGTCGACTACGGCTTCCACATGGCGATCACGAACGCCGACAAGGAGACGATCGCCGACATGCGCTCGATGGTCGACGAGGGCATCACGAGCTTCAAGGTCTTCCTCGCCTACCCGAACGTGCTGATGGTGACCGACGATCAGTTCCTGGCCGTGCTCGAGCACTCGCGGGAGCTCGAGACGCTCGTGATGGTGCACTGCGAGAACGGCTTCGCGATCCAGCACCTCGTGAACACCGCGCTCGCCAACGGGCAGACCGATCCCATCCACCATGCGCTCACCCGGCCCGAGACGATGGAGGCGGAGGCGACCGGGCGGGCCGTGCGGCTCGCCGAGTTCGCGGGCGCGCCGGTCTTCGTCGTCCATGTCTCCTGCCGCGACGCGGCCGAGGAGATCATCCGAGCGCGCAGCCGCGGCGTCGCCGCCTACGGCGAGACCTGCATCCAGTACCTCTTCAACTCGATCGACGACCTGCGCCGGCCGGACTTCGTCGGCGCCCGGTACGTGTGCTCACCGCCGCTGCGCGACGCCTCCAACCAACCGTTCCTGTGGGACGCGCTGCGCTTCGACCACCTGCAGAGCATCTCGACCGACCACTGCCCGTTCAACGACGAGCAGAAGCGGCTGGGCCTGGGCGACTTCTCGAAGATCCCGAACGGCCTGGCGGCGATCCAGCACCGGCTGCCGATGATGTGGGAGCACGGCGTGCGCGAGGGCCGCCTCTCGATGAACCGGGTCGTCGAGATCACCTCGACGGCGATCGCGAAGATGTTCGGGCTCTACCCGCAGAAGGGCGTCATCGAGGCGGGCGCCGACGCCGACATCGTCGTCTTCGACCCGAACCGGCGGCATGTCTTCGGGGTGGAGACGTCGTTCATGAACGTCGACTACGACATCTACGAGGGCCAGGAGCTCCGCGGCTCGCCGCGGCTGACGCTGTCGCGCGGGACGGTCGTCTTCGACGACGGCCGGATCGTGACCAAGCCGGGGCACGGGAAGTTCGTGCGGCGCCAGACGTTCGACCCGCTCGGGATCTAGCCGGCCCGACCGGCTAGTGCGCGATCTCCCAGACGTGCCCGCCAGGATCGCGGAAGCTCGCCGTGCGGATGCCCCACGGCCGGTCGATCGGCCCGTTCAGGAGCTCGACGCCGCGCCGTGAGAGCTCCTCGCACATCGCGTCCACGTCCTCCACGCCGAGCGTGAACTGGAACCGGACGCCGGAGTCTGGCGACGCCACGGCCGCCGGCTGCACGAGCTCGGGCGCCTCGGTCGCACGCAGCAGGTTGACCAGCGTGTCTCCGAACCGGAACACCGTCGAGCTCTCGTCCTCGAAGACGGCGGGCAGGCCGAAGACCTCGGCGTAGAACGAACGGGCCGCCTCCAGGTCTTCGAAGAAGAGCGTGATGGCGGCGATCCCCCCGGGCCACTCGTCGGGTGCCACGCCGCCAGCATAGTCGCGCGTTTGCCTGGGTGGATGCCGACGAACGGCATCCCGAGAATCCGCGTCCGGCGCGCTGCGGCTGCGTGCCGAGGTGCGGCCGTTCGTGGACACCTGGACCGAGCGGTTCGCGGCGAACACCCTCCTCACCTATTCGAGCGCCATCGCGCTCCAGCTGCTCGTGGCGCTGGCGGCGCTGCTCTTCCTGGCCGTCGCGCTCCTGAGTCCGCTGAACGAGATGTCGCTCTGGTCAGGGACGGTCGAGCCGAGCCTTGCGTCGCGCCTCCCGGTGGAATGGATGGGCGCCGTGATCTGGAGCCTCCAGCGCGAGGCCGCCTCGACGAGCCCGGCGTTGATCGCCTTCGGCTGCGCGGTGTCGATCTGGGAGGTCTCGGGCGCCGTGCGGGCCGTCACGGGCGCTCTCAACCGCATCTACGGCGTCGCCGAGCGACGGGGGTTCGTCCGCCGGTTCGCCGTCTCCTTCGCGCTGGCCGTAGCCGTCACCGTGCTCGGGATCGTCGCGGCCTTCGCGGGCGGCGGCGCCTTCGAGCCGCACGTCAGGGCCATCGACGTCGCGGAGCGCGTGGTCGTCCCGGCGCTCATGATCTACGCCATCGTCGCGCTGCTCGTGTACGTGGCCCCGGCCAAGCGCGTGCCGTGGCGCTGGGCGAGCGCCGGCTCGATCCTCATCGTCCTCGCCTGGCTGCTCGTCTCGGCCGTCTACGCGGACTGGCTCGCGAACGTCGTCAACCTGCGCACGCCCGAAGGCACCCTCGCGCTCGTCCTCTCGACGGTCGGCTACCTGTATGCCAGCGCGATCGCGTTCCTGCTGGGCGCGCAGCTCGACCAGCTCGTGCGCGAGGGCGGCCTCCGAGCGGCGCTCGGCGGGAGGCGCTGAGAACGCGGCTCAGCGCAGATCGGCCACCGGCCGGAGCCGTCCGCCGCCGAAGCGGTTCCAGCGCACGGCGGCGACGAGCATGTCGCCCGCGGCGAACTCGACCAGGTAGCGCCACCCGAAGGCGAGCCGGTTGAACTCGGGCGACGCCGGGTTGTCGCTCCGGAACGGGAAGGGCCATTCGAGGTCGACGATGCGCGCGAATCCGTCGTCGAGCAGCTCGGGCGTGCGCGGGTCGACGTCGCAGCGCCGAAGCCAGGCGCGCGCGTGCCGGAGCGCCGGGCCGGTTACGAGTGCCGCGGTGCCCTGGCGGCAGGTCACGGGCACCGACAGGTAGTGCGCTTCGCGGTGAACGAAGCGTGGCTTGCCCAGGCGGTAGGCAACGGTCGCGGTGGGATCGGCGACCGTGAGATCGGTGGGAAGGTGCCCCTCGTGCTCCATCCGGCTCTCGCGTCGACGGGTGGCCGCGCAAGATACCGGTTTTGATCACGGCCCGTCGGCTCGCCGGCGGGCGCCGCCGGTGACAGCGACGCGGGCGCCGATGACGTAGCCGGCCTCGTCGGAGGCGAGCATGACGAACACCGGCGCAAGCTCCGCGGGCTGGCCGGCACGGCCGACCGGCGTCTGCGCGCCGAAGCCCTCGACCTGGTCGGTCCCCAGCTCGCGGACAGCCGCGTCGATCACCTCTTCGCACGCAGTGGCGCCGGCAAGGTGACCGGGCACGAGCACGGCGGTTCGGCCGGCGTCCACCCACGTGGCCCGTGTCCTTCGCATCGTCGTGCTCATCGAGGTAGCTGATGACCACGCCCGCGTCCTCGCGGGCGAAGGCGATCGCGACCGCGCGGCCGATGCCACTGTCGGCACCCGTGACGACGGCCTTCTTGCCCTCGCTCCTTCGGGTGGTTGGCGTGATGGCGCCGCGGCCACCTCGGCGGCGGCACCATCACGCCGTTGTCAGCTGGTCGGCGCACGCTGCGCGACGGACTCGCGCAGCTGCTCCGCGTGCTCGCGCCCGGAGTCACGGGCCACGTCCGCCGCGCTCTCGGCGACGTCCTGCGCCAGGTCCTTGCCATGCTGGACCGCCTCGCCGGACACCTCGCGGGCCTGCTCCTTGATCTGGTCGGACACCGGCCCGAGGCGCTCGTTCTCCACGCGCGTCGACGGCAGCAGCATCCCGACCACGAAGCCGGCGGCGATCGCCCCCGCCGCGAGCCCGAGGGGGTTCTCCTGTGCCATGCCGGCGCCCTTTCGCGCGGCGCGGCCGGCGTCCGGCATCCGCTCCTTCGCGCCGGAGATGCGATCTGTCACCGCATCCTTCTTCGCGGCCACCGAGCCCTTCACGCGCCCGGCGACGTCGGCCTTCCCGGCGAGCGCGCCGACGGTGTCGCCCATGCGCTCGCGGGTCTCCTCTATCTGTTGCTGGATGTGGCGCGGGTCTTCGCCCATTGCACGTCCTCCTTCACCGATTCGACAGTCTGCTCGGGTGCCGGCGGCCCGGCCTCCGAGATCTCCTCCTTGCCGCGCAGGCCGAGCACGGCCGCCACGGCGGCGTAGGCCGCGGTGACGATCAGCGCCGCCAGCCACGCCGGCATGACCAGGTCGAGCACCAGGATCAGCGTCGCCATGGAGCCACCCACGGCGGCCAGCCCGAGCACCGCAGCACCGGAGAGCATCCCCGCGCCGCGGCCCGCCTTGCGACCCTTCTGCATCATCTCGGCGCGCGCGAGCGCGAGCTCCTGCCGCACCAGCTCGCTGACCTCGCGGGAGAGGTCCTTCACGAGCTCGGCGGTCGACTCCGAGCGCTTGTCGGCCTCGACCCTGCTCATGGCGCCACCGGCGTGAGCTGCGGCCGCCCGGCCTCGGGATCGTGCTCCTCCCAGGAGGGCCGTGTGCGGTAGTAGCGGTCGGTGCTCGACGCCTTGAGCACTCGGGCGGCCGCGATGCCGACCAGGAGGCCGGCGCCCGCGATCAGCCACGGCTGCTGCCTCGCCACGTGCTCGACGCGCCCGAGCAGCTCGTCCGCGTCGGCGTCCGTCAGGTAGCTGCCCACCCGATCGAGCCGGTCGGCGCCCTGGTCGGCGTACGACGCCATGCGCGCCTTCTGCGGGTCGCCTTCCTGGCGCATCTGCACCGCGGTCTGCCGCAGCGTCTCGGCAGCCGAGGACGCCTGCTGCCCGGCCATCGTGGAGCGCTCGTCGACCTGCCGCCGGAGGGCGCCGCGGCCCTTCTCGGCCGCCTCGCCGACCTGCTCCTGCGCTGCCTGCTTGACATTGCCGGCCGTCTGGCCGGCCTGCTCTCGTGCCTGCTCGGCGTTCGTGTTCATTCGATCCCTTCCTTTCCGCTCGGACCACGCTGACGGGGAGGTGCCTGCGCGCACCCAGCCGCTCTTCGACGAGCGTGCGCACCTCCAAAGACCGTGACCGGCGTCTGGCGATCCCCGCCGTTCGTGCCGGTCAGTGCGCACCGTTCTACCCGTCGCCTCGCGGGGTGAAACCCGCTGCGCTCCCCGTCCGTCTGGCGGCCTCATGGAGCGGGTACGGCGCGACCCACGATGCCGTGGAGGTACATCCCGGGACGCCATGCTCCGCCGCTGCCGAACGGGTGGCCGTGGCCGCTCCCCGACCGCTCGTGGGAGCTCGAGCCCGAGGAGCTCTGGGAGCACCTCCTCGCCACTGGAGCGTCGACCCGGCGGCGATGGCGCGCGCCCTGCCCCGGGCCTCGAGCCCGACCTCTTCGGCGGCCGCGCCTGGCTCGCCGTCACGCCGTTTCGGCTGCGCGGCCTGCGCGCGCGATTCGTGCCACCGGTCCCGCTGGTCAACCCCTTCCTGGAGACGAGCTACCGGCTCCGCCGCACAGACCCTCGCTACGGCGAGGCGCAGCTCGAGGCGGACTACGCGGCCCCCGGATCAGCGTCCGAGACGACCCCGGGGTCGCTGGGCACTTCCTCGTCGAGCGCTACTGCCTGTTCGCCGTGCGCGAGTCGGGCGAGCTCCGCCGCAGCGGCCTCGTGCCTCAGGCGCTCGAGCCGCTCGCGGGCCCGCCGCTCCTGCACGTCGCCAGGCGCCAGGACGTGGCCGTGTGGCGGCCCGTGCCCTGCCGAGCCCTAGTCGAGGGAGCCCGGCGTCTCGCGGTCGCGGCCGACGATCCTCTGGGCAAGCCGGATCCGGGACGAGAGCTCCTCCCCCGCAGCCCGGCCGGCGCCTCGGTCGAGCGATGGCGGCGCCGACACGACGCTCCAGAGGAGCACGAGCGCGCGGGGATCGGCCGGCCCCCGATCGAGCCGGTCGGCCATCTCACGGATGAGCGTGTAGTCGGCGAGCAGCGCGTTGCGCTCGTACCTCGCGAGCGGCGGGTGGACGCTCGCGCGCATGTAGCCGGGCGAGAGCCCGAGCGATCCCTCCGCCAGCCTCAGCCGCCAGCGCAGGTGCTCCGCCAGGCGGTGCCGCGTGCGGGGCCGCTCGAGCCAGGCGGCGCGGCGGGCGATGGCGCGCTCGACCGGCGTCCGCGTGGACTCGCACGCGAACCCCGACAGGATGAGCTCGTCGGCGCAGGCCGCCGCCCGCCGGCGCGCGGCCAGGGTGAGCGCGAGCTCGATCAGAAGCGCACAGGCCGCGACTCCGAGCAGCAGCCCGGCGAACGGCTCCGGCGTGTGGGCGAGGGACAGGATCCACGCCGCGCACGCGAGCACCATCGCCAGGAGCCCGGCCGACTGGCGGCGAAACGTCCGCGCCGCGTCGAGCGCGTCGGCGAGGCGGCGGCTGGTGTCGAACGACGCCATGTGGTGATGAGCCTTCCCGCGGTGCCGGCCGCCAAACCTGCGCGGCGACCGGCGAAGGGGTCTCCGACGACCTGGCGAGGACCGGCCTGGTCAGTCGAGGTCGCGGTACCGCTCGAGCTCCCAGTCGGTCACGTGCGCGGCGAAGCGCGCGACCTCCTGGCGGCCGAGCTCGGTGACGGTGTCGACGAGGAGATCGCCGAACGCCGCGCGGCAGAACGCCGACGCCGCGAACCCGTCGATGGCGCGGTCGAGCGATGAAGGCAGCGGCGGCAGCGCGTCGTCGGCGTACGCGTTGCCGGCCACCGGATCGGGAAGCCCCGCCGCCCGCTCGAGGCCGTCCGCGCCCGCGTGCAGACAGGCCGCCACGGCCAGGCAGGGATTCACGTCGGACGACGGGGTTCGCACCTCGACCCGCGCCGCCGGCGTGCCGAGCCCGAGCGCGCGCACCGCGGCCGTGCGGTTGTCGTACGACCATGACACGCGGTTCCCGGCGAAGGTGTAGTCCGCCGCGCGCTTGTAGGCGTTGACGGTCGGGCTGACGAGGGCCGTGACCTCGGCGAGATGCTCCAGCACCCCGCCCATGTAGCGCGCCATCGGCTCGGGCGGCGGGCCGCCGGCGGGCCCCGCCGCGAACAGGTTCTCCGTGCCGGCCGGCGGGCGCAGACTCTGGTGGACGTGCAGGCCGCTGCACACCGTGCCGAAGGGGCTCGGCATGAACGTCGCCCGCAGGCCGTGGCGGCGGGCCGCCTCGCGCACCACCCGCCGCAGCAGCAGGCCATGGTCGGCGGCCTCCGCCGCGTCCGTGGGCAAGAGGTTCACCTCGAACTGGCCCTCGCCGTACTCGGCCTGGCTCGACTCGACGGCCACTCCGAGTCCCTCCAGCCACCTGCGGATGTCGCGCAGGACGGGCTCGGCCGGCTCGCTGCGCGAGATCGAGTAGGAATGCGTCCCACGCAGGAACGGCTGCCAGTCTGCGGTGCAGAGGTGGAACTCGAGCTCGACCGCGACCCAGGGGCACATGCCGAGCGCCTCCAGCCGGCCCGCCGCCCGGCGCACCTGGACGCGCGTGTCGAGCGCCATCGGCTCGCCGGCCGGGGAGCGCGTGTCGGCGAAGCAGAAGGCCGTCGAGGGATCCCAGGGCAATATGCGCAGCGTCGCCGGGTCGGGCATCGCCACCATGTTCGGGAAGCCGGTGTCGGCGTTCGTGAAGCCGACGGGCACGATCGACCCGTCGATCATCCAGGCGAGCGGCGCCTCCGCGACCGTGTACCCGTCCGCCGCGACATCCGCGAAGCGCCCGGCCGGGATGCGCTTGCCGCACAGCCTGCCCCACAGATCGGGGAAGCAGCACTCGACGGTCTCGATCCCGCCCCGCTCCAGGAGCTCCAGGGCCTCGGCGGTCGTGTCGGGATCGCTGATCGGCAGTGTCATGGCGAGGATTATCTCCTGGGGGTTGACCCGCCGGGAGCTCGCCCGATACAGTAGCGCAATCCGCAGGTGATCAGACCACCATATGACCGGAGGTTCTGCAGACATGGACGGAGTTCCGATGGAGACGACGACGGTCGTCGCCGACGCCGCGGGGAACGAGGGCGAGCTTCGCGCGGGGGCGGTTCACGTGGTGGGCGTGATCATGCAGAACATCGCGAACATCGCGCCGGCGATCGCCGCCCTGTTCACCGTGCAGAGCATCGTGGGCTACGCCGGCGTCACGGCGCCGCTCGCCTACCTGCTCGCGTTCTTCGTGACCCTCTGCTCGGGCATCGTGCTGGCCGAGCTCGCGCACAAGCTGCCGTCCGCAGGGTCCTACTTCACGTACCTCAGCCGCACCCTGCACCCCTACGTGGGATTCCTGGCCACCTGGCTCTACTTCTTCGCGTTCCCGCTGGTCGGCGCACAGGCCGGCGACGCGATGGGCGCGACGGTGCACGACGTCCTCAAGGCCGAGTACGGCTGGAACTTCCCCTGGTGGGCGTTCCTCCTGATCGCCCTCGCCGTCACCACGATCGCCTGCCTGCCGGGCGTCACGGTCGGCATCCGGACGCTCTTCATCCTCTCGATGTTCGAGTTCGCGGTGGTGCTCGCGCTCGCGATCAGCGGCCTCTTCAGCCCCGGCCCGGGCGGGTTCTCGTTCGGCGGCTTCAACCCCGGCAACACCCCGCACCTGAGCACGTTCTACCTCGGCATCACGTTCGCGATCTTCGCGCTCACAGGGTGGGACGCGGCGGCGCCAATGGCCGAGGAGACGGCCAACCCGCGCGCGACCGTCGGCCGCGGCGTCATCCTGTCGATCATCATCATGGGCATCTTCCTCGTCGTCTGCGCGTGGGGCCTCTCGGTCGGCTGGGGCATCCATCACACGACCTCGTTCGTGAACGCGAGCGACAACCCCGGCTTCATCATCGCGAAGCGCGTGTGGGGCTCCGGATGGATCATCGTCCTGATCGCCCTGATCAACTCGACGGTGGCCGTGCTGATCTCGTCGATGAACGCCTCGACCCGGATGTGGTTCCGGATGGCGCGGGTCGGCGCCCTGCCGAGCTATCTCGGCGAGGTGCATCCGCGCTGGCAGACGCCGGCGAACGCGATCTGGACGCAGACGGCGCTGAGCGTCGTGCTCGGCCTGCTGCTGGCCGTCGCGTGGGGCGTCGAGAACGTCTTCTCGGTGCTCGGCTTCCTCTTCATCTTCGCGGTGATCCCGGCCTGGGTGCTGGCCAACCTCGGGGTCTACCGTCTCTACCGGCGTGAGCATCCCAACGAGTTCTCCCCGCTCAAGCACGTCGTCGTCCCGATCGTCTCGACGGTCGGCCTCGTATGGGTCGGCTACAAGTCGATCTGGCCGCTGCCGCCCTATCCCAACAGCTGGGCGGCGCCGCTGGTCGGGATCTGGCTCGTGATCGGCATCGTCATCCTCGTCTACATCCACTCTCGCGGGAAGGGCCAGGAGTTCATGGAGCGGGCCGGCCGCGCGGTGGACGAGTCGACGCCGGTGACCAGCGGGTGACCGCGCGCCCGCTGGAGGGGCGCGCCGGGCTCGTCACAGGTGCCGGGAAGGGCATCGGCGCGGCCGTCCTCGAGGCGGTCGCGGGGCGCGGCGCGCGCGTCGTCGGGATGGATCTCGACGCGGAGGCGCTCGACGCGACCGTGGCACGCGTCGCCGCGGCCGGCGCCACCGCGTCCGCCGCGGCCGGCGACGTGAGCCGGTTCGCCGACGTCGAGGCCGCGGCCGGCGCCTGCCGCGACCGCTACGGCCAGGTCGACTTCGTCGTGGCCAACGCCGGCGTCGGCAACTACAGCCTGATGTCCGACGGCGACCCCGAGGCGTGGCGGCGGCTGCTCGAGGTGAACCTGCTCGGCGCCGCGTACACGGTGCGGGCGGTGCTGGCCGAGATGAAGCAGCGCCGGTCGGGCGACGTCGTCCTGATGGCGTCGATCGCGGGCCGGGAGTCGTGGGTCGGCGAGCCGATCTACATCGCCAGCAAGTGGGGCATGGTCGGCCTGGCGCGGTCGCTGCGGGAGGAATGCGCGCCCCACGAGGTGCGCGTCACGGTCGTCGAGCCGACGATGGTCGACACCCCGCTCGTGCGCTCGACCGAGGACGGCCGCCGCGAGCTGGGCGAGTACCCGAGCCTGTCCGCGGCCGACGTCGCCCGCTTCGTCCTCCTCGCGCTCGAGCAGCCTCCGGGCGTCTCGGTCGGCGAGATCGTCCTGCGGGCCGTCGGCCCCGAGATCGCATGAGCCAGCCCGCCGGCTCGCAGCTCCGGCCCGACCCGGCGCTGGGCGTCGACGTCCCGTCCACCCCTGCGCTCGTGCTCGACCTCGACGTCGCCGACGCGAACATCCGCCGCATGGCCGAGCTGGCGGCCGCCAACCGCTGCAACCTGCGCCCGCACGCGAAGGCGCACAAGTCGCCCGAGCTGGCCCGGCGCCAGGTCGCCGCCGGGGCGGCGGGCATCACGACGGCGACGGCCGAGGAGGCGATCGCCTTCGCCGCCGAGGGCATCGACGACATCCTGATCGCGAACCAGGTCGCCGTGCCGGAGAAGCTCGACGCGCTCGCGCGGACCGCCCGCGACGTGCGCATCACGGTGGCCGTCGACGGCGAGGAGAACCTGCGCGACCTGGCCAGGCGAGCCGCCGCGGCCGGATCCGACCTCGGGGTTCTGGTCGAGGTGGACATCGGCATGGGCCGCTGCGGCGTGCGCCGGCCGGCCGCCGCGGCGAGCCTGGCGCAGCTGGCCGAAAGCCTCCCGGGCGCCAGGCTGCGCGGGGTGATGGGCTACGAGGGCCACTGTGTCGACGATCCCGACCCGGCCAGCCGCCGCCGCCGCACCGTCGAGGCGATCGAGCGCCTGGGCGAGGCGGTCGCCGCGCTCGAGAGCTGCGGCCTGCCGCCGGAGGTCGTCTCGGCAGGCGGCACCGGGACCGCCGACATCACCAGCGGCCTCGCGCTGGTCACCGAGATCCAGGCCGGCTCCTACGTCCTCATGGACACGTACCACCACGTCACGGCGCCCGGCTTCGAGGTCGCGCTGACCGTGCGCGGGACGGTCATCAGCGTGCACGACGACCTGGTCGTCGTCGACGCGGGGCGGAAGGCGCTCGGCGGCGACCTCGCGCTGCCGCGGCTGGCGGGCCGGCTGGGCGAGACCGCGTTCGTCCACGAGGAGCACTCCGGCTACCGCGTCGGGCCGGGCCGCCTGCGGGTGGGAGAGCAGGTGTCGATCGTCGTCGGATACGCGCCGACCGCCGTCAACCTGCACGACGTCTACCACGTCCTCAGCGGGGGCGCCGTGGTGGATCGGTGGGCGGTACGCGGCCGGTATCGGTGACGCGCCCATGCAGCTGCGCGCAGGCCCGCTGACCGCCGACGTCGACGGCGGCGACATCCGCGGCATCGCCGTTCACGGGGTCGAGGTCGTCCAGCGCGTCTATGTCACCGTGCGCGACGACGAGTGGCGCACGGCGGTCACGGTCGTGCGCGGCACGGCGGCGGAGTCCGGCCGTGGCAGCTTCAGCGTTGACATCGAGGGGGAGAGCGTGCTCACAGGGCGGCCGGTGGCCGTCTGGCGCCTGCGCGCGGCCGCGATGGCCGCGGGCGCGCTGGAGGCCGACCTCGAGTGGCGCGCCACCGACGGGTTCCGGTGCAATCGCATCGGCCTCTGCGTCCACCATCCGACCGCCCGGTGGGCCGGCGCCGACTGGAGCACCCGGCTGGCCGGGGCCGATGCCGCCGGCCGGCTCGACGCCCTGGTGATGCCGCAGCCGGTGATCGCGGGGGAGCACCGGCCGGCGGTCGGCCCGTTCGCGACGCTGCGGCTCGAGGCGGACGGGGCCTGGACGACCCTCTCGTCGCTCGACGTGCCGTTCGAGCTCGAGGACCAGCGCAACTGGGGCGACGCCTCGTACAAGTCGTACTCCTCGCCGATCCCGCCGGAGCCACGCGTCGTCACCGCGGGCGAGACGGGCCGCGCGCGCATCCAGCTCGCCGCGGGCGTCGAGGGACGGCCGCCGGCCGCGGGCACGGCGTCGCTGCGCGACGCGGGGACCTTCCCCACGGTCGCCGCCGGCGCGCCCGTGATCGTGATGGTCGGGGAGGAGCCGGCCGGGCCCGCCCTCGCCGCGCTGCGGGCGTCGGCGCCGGACCGGGTGGTGCTGACGACGCCGGCCGG
>DASUHM010000074.1 GCA_036273515.1 Gaiellales bacterium | reverse complement strand
GCCGTGGGAGGACCGTGCCGCGATCTTCCTGCGCGCCGCCGAGCTGCTCGCAGGCCCCTGGCGCTCGACGCTGAACGCCGCGACGATGCTCGGCCAGTCGAAGACTGCGCACCAGGCCGAGATCGACGCCGCCTGCGAGCTGACCGACTTCTGGCGCTTCAACGTCGAGTTCATGACGCGCATCTACAAGGAGCAGCCGAGATCCGCCCCCGGTACCTGGAACCGGCTGGAGTACCGCCCGCTCGAGGGGTTCGTCTTCGCGGTGACGCCCTTCAACTTCACCGCGATTGCGGGCAACCTCCCCGCGGCCCCGGCGCTGATGGGGAACACGGTCGTCTGGAAGCCGGCCTCGACGGCTGCCTTCTCCGCCTACTTCGTCATGCGCCTGCTGCAGGAGGCCGGCCTGCCGGAAGGGGTCATCAACCTCGTGTACGGATCGGGCGCGAAGATCGGCGACGCCGCACTGGCGAGCCCCGAGCTGGCAGGGATCCACTTCACCGGTTCGACCGCCGTCTTCAACTCGATGTGGAAGACGGTCGGCTCCAACGTCGGCGAGTACCGAAACTACCCGCGGATCGTCGGCGAGACCGGCGGCAAGGATTTCATCGTCGCGCATCCGTCCGCAGACGTGGAGGCGGTCGCGACGGCGATCGTCCGCGGCTCCTTCGAGTACCAGGGGCAGAAGTGCTCCGCCGCCTCGCGCGTCTACGCACCGTCGAACCTGTGGCCCGAGCTGCGCGAGCGATTGGCGGACGAGATCAAAGAGCTGAAGGTCGGCGACGTCAGCGACTTCTCCAACTTCATGGGCGCCGTCATCGATTCGAAGGCCCTCGAGACCCAGCGCGAGGCGATCGAGGAGGCGAAGTCGGCTGCCAAGGCAAAGGTGCTCGTCGGCGGCGGTATCGAAGACGAGGAAGGCTTCTTCGTCGAGCCGACCGTGATCGAGACCGAGGACCCGAACTTCCGCACTATGCGCGACGAGCTCTTCGGCCCGGTCGTCACCGCCTTCGTCTATCCCGAGAAGCAGTGGGACGACACGCTCGAGCTCGTCGATCGCACCGCGCCCTACGGGCTGACCGGCGCCGTCTTCGCGCGCGACCGAGCTGCGATCGAGGATGCGAACGAGAAGCTCGAGTATGCGGCCGGCAACTTCTACGTCAACGACAAGCCGACCGGCGCGGTCGTCGGCCAGCAGCCGTTCGGCGGCGCGCGGGCGTCGGGGACGAACGACAAGGCCGGCTCGATGTGGAACCTGATCCGGTGGGCGAGCCCGCGAACGATCAAGGAGACGTTCGTGCCGGCGACCGACTACCGCTACCCGTTCATGGGCGAGGAGTAGGCCGGCCGTTCGCAGTCAAGGGCCGGCCCTGATGAGCCGATCCTGAATGGGATGGATGCCGAGCGCAGGGAGTTCTTCCGAGTCATGGTCCGGCTGCCGGTGTCGTGCGCCGCGCTGGACGAGAAGGGGCGCACGAGCCTCATGGTGGTGCGGTCGGTCGACCTCTCCGCCGGCGGCGTCAAGGTCGTGACCGAGCACATGCTCGTGCCCGGAAACCGGGTGCGGGTGGTGTTCCGCGTGGACGACGAGACGACCGCCCGGCTCGACGCGGCCGTCCTTCGGGTTGAGCCGCTCGAGGAGGGGCTCTTCCGCTACGCCATCGACTTCGACCCGCTCGACCGCTCCGTCGAGCAGCGGCTGATGCGGGCGGTGTACGCCGTCGAACAGCTGAACGCCGGGCGCCACAAGCACGTCCGCATGACCGTGTGGCAGGCGATGCGCTGCCGCACCGAGCTGGGCGAGACGTTCGGCGCGCACGCGCTGCAGATCTCCGCCGACGACGCCCAGATCATCACGCGCCGGCTGCTGCGCGAGGGCGAGCGCGTCAACGTCACGATGGAGGACGGCGAGCTCGGGTTCGGCGTCGAGGCCGACGCGATCGTCGGCTCGGTGCACGTCGACGCCCGCGGAAGCTGCGTCGCCACGATCGCGTGGGACAACCTCGACCGCATCACCCGCTCGGCCATCCTGCGCCGCTCGATGGAGCAGGAGCGGCGCGACATCGCCGGGGACTGACCCCGGTACAGTCAGCGCACGATCGTGAGCGTCTTCGTGCGACGGCTCGAGCCGGGCCGGACGTTCGAGCAGGTCATCGCGGAGTGGGAGGCCGACCGCGGGTTCGGCGTGCCGACGCGGGTGGTGAACGCGCAGAGCCTCGACGATCCGCGTGACTGTCGCCGCAGCCGCGCGCGACGTCCCGGCCGTGTCCCAACAGCTGCCGCCTGATCGCGTCGACAGGATCGGCCACGATCGTCGGTTCGACCGGCCTCGCGGCCGCCGCGATGAGCGTCCGCGGCCGTCGCGTCGCTCATTCCTCGCGTTGCTCTGCCGGCCTGGGCGGGCCCGGACCTCGGGCTCGCCCAGGGCCTTGCGAGTTTTCCGACTTGACGCCGGAAACCGTCACGACCGTGTCAACGGAACCGTTCGGGGTCTGACCCCGCTTGGGTAGACTCGCGGCGATGCGAGTGGCGGTGATCGGGCTCGGGACGATGGGGGCGCCCATGGCGCGGCATCTGCTTGCCGCCGGGCACGAGGTGACGGTGCACAACCGCACCCGCGAGCGCGAGGAGTCGCTCGCCGAGGCCGGGGCGGCTCGGGCCGAGACGCCCGCTGCGGCCGCCGCGAACGCCGAGGCCGTGCTCACGTGCGTGTCCGACACGCCCGACCTGGAGCAGATCATCCTCGGCCCCGACGGCGTCGCCGAGGGGCTTGCCCGCGGCGGCCTCGTGGTCGACTGCTCGACCGTCTCGCCGGCGGCCACCGCGGAGATCGCCGCGAAGCTGCGCGAGCGCGGCATCGGCATGGTGGACGCGCCCGTCTCCGGCGGCTCCGAGGGCGCCGAGCAGGGAACGCTGACGATCTTCTGCGGCGGCGAGGAGGGCGACGTCGAGCGCGCCGGCCCGATCCTCGACGCGATCGGGAGCAAGATCACGCACCTCGGTCCGAGCGGCGCCGGCCAGGTGGCGAAGGCCGTGAACCAGGTCATGATCGCCGGCACCTACGCGACCGTCGGCGAGGGCATCGCCCTTGCACAGGCGGCAGGCCTGCCGCTGGAGAAGCTGGTCGAGGCGCTCTCAGGCGGGGCGGCGGCGTCATGGGTTCTGCAGAACCGCTCCGCGAACATGATCGCGAACACCTACCCGCTCGGCTTCAAGGTGGCGCTCCACCGCAAGGATCTCGGCATCGCCCTCGACGAGGCCGCCCGCGCGGGCGTGCCGATGGACGTGGCGGCGCTCGTCGCGGCCGAGGAGGACGGCCTGATGGACAGCGGGTTCGGCGACGAGGACGTGAGCGCGGTCGCCCGCATCCCCAAGCGCACCGACTGAGCGGAGAATCAGTCCCCACCCTATCGGCGCGCGGGCGTCGAGACCGGCTCGAGCTCGAACGGGAGCAGCTCGACCGCCTCGCCGAACCGGGCCAGCAGCGACGCCCGGTCGCGTGCCGCCAGCGCCACGACGGCGAGGCGGTGGCTGGCGGTGTCGTCGTCGTAGTCGCTGAGGCGGTGGCCGGGCCCGACCAGCACCTCGACATGGGCGTGCGGGTAGCGCTCCAGCACGGTCGTCGGATCGGGCACCGAGCGCACGACGGCGTCGGTGTACGTCCGCAGCACGAAGCTGGCCGCCACCAGGTCGTCCCGCGCCGGCGGCAGGTCGGGCGTCCGTCCCGTGCACAGGTCGAGCTGGATCTCGTAGCTCGACACGCCGTGCACCGCCTGGACGAGGGGCGCGAACTGCGAGGCCATGCGGCCGTTCACCTCGACGATCTTCGGGATCCCGTCCGGGCCGACGAAGAACTCGATGTTGAACATGCTGTCGCCGAACCCGAGGGCGGGCATGAGCCGCTCCGCAACCTCGGCCATCGCCCGCTGCTGCCCTTCCGGCAGGCGGCTGGGATACTCGAAGCGCAGGAAGCTGATGCCGTTCGGGTGCATGACCGCGTCGGTGACGCCGATCGGGGTCACCCGCCCGCCCTGCATCCAGCCCTCGAACGTCACCAGCGACCCGTCGAGCAGCTCCTCGGCGATGAGCGTGCGGAACTCGCGCCCCTCGAGCGCCCGGTCGTGCGCCGTGATCGCGTCGATCTCGCGCCGGGCCTCGGCGACGACGCCGGCGAACTCGGCCTCGTCGCGGACGTGGTAGGCGAGTTGGGAGAGGTGGGCCGCGATCGGCTTCATGAAGAACGGGAACGGCAGTGGCGGCCGCACGTCGGGATCGTCGAGGTCGACTCCCGCGAACGCCGGGGTCGCCTCGGGCACGGCGCGGGCCTGGATCTTGCGCGACGCCAGCTTGTCGTGGCAGCGCATGAACGCCTCCCGGCCGGGGCCGGGCAGGCCGGCCGCCTCGGCCAGGATCGAGGCGATGTGCCCGGTCGCGTCGCTCGACCCGAAGATGCCGTCGGCTGCGGGGCCGAACCGAATCATGTGGTCGACGAACGTGCGCGCGCCGAAGCCCGAGCCGATCGGCTGACCGGCAAAGCGGAGCGCATACCGATCGAGGATGCGCTCGTCGGCGAAGTTCAGCCGGTCCCGCTGGCCGGGGCAGACGACCAGCACGCTGGGCACGGCCCCGTACGACGGTCCGTCCACCGGCCGTATTGTGACGGATGCCTTCCGGGATCGCCAACCGGCGGCCCGGCGGGGGTGATCAGCCCCACACCCGCTCGGCCGTGCGCGCGAGCGTCTCGAGCTTGGCCCGTTGATCGTCATGCGACAGCGAATTCCCGAGGACGGACGTCGCGAACCCGCATTGCGGGCTGATCGCCAGGCGCTCGAGGTCGACGTGCCGAGCGGCCTCGCGGATGCGCCCCTCGAGCTCGTCGACCGTCTCCCGCCGCGGCGACTTCGTCGTCACCAGCCCGAGCACGACCATCTTGTCGTCCGGCACCTCGTCGAGCGGCTGGAACGACCCGGAGCGCTCGTCGTCGTACTCGAGCAGCAGCCGGTGCGCGGCGACGTTTCTGAACACGACGCGGGCGATCGGCTCGTACCCGCCGGACACGAGCCAGCGGCTGCCCTGGTTGCCGCGGCACAGGTGGAATCCGAACGTGACCTCCGGGTGGCCCTCCATGACGTAGTTGTCGAGCTCGATCCCCCGGTGGAGCCACCGCGCCGCGTCCCAACCCTGGCGCTCGTAGAACGCGCGCGTGGCCGGGTCGATCAATAGCGGGTAGTGGGGCGCATCCAGCTGGACGTAGGTGCAGCCGAGCCGGGCGAGCTCGTCGATCTCCGCGCGAATGAGTCCGGCCACATCTTCGAGAAAGTCGTCCAGCGTCGGGTACGCCTCGCGGGACAGTTCCGGTGACCACAGGTTGGCGTACAGGCTCGGGCTCGCGAGCGTCACCTTCGGGATCGCGGTCGCCCGGCCACGCAGATACGCGAAGTCCTCGGCGGCGATGTGGCGCCGCCATCGCAGCGACGAGCGCACGCCCAGCCCGGCGGGCCGTTCCGTCGAGCGATCGCCGACCTCGTCGCCGTGCCAGTCGCCCCACAGGTAGGCGTCAAGTGGCACATCGCCAAACCCGTCCACGGCGTCGGGGAGTCCGCTCTGGAACGAGAGCCGGCGCATCTCGCCGTCGGTGACGACATCTATCCCGGCGTCCTCCTGCATCCGCACCGCCTCGTCGACGGCCCGATCCTCCGCCGCCTTCAGGTCGGCCGACGTGGCTTCGCCGCGGTCGAAGCGGTCGCGCACCTCGAGCAGCTCCGGCGGCCGCAGGAGGCTGCCGACGACGTCGGTGCGGGCGGTGGTCACGGTCGCGAGTGTATCCTCGCCCCGCCGTTGAGGACGCGAGCCGCACTCCTGCCTGAGACGGGGGCACCCTTCAGCGTGGTCGAGCTCGAGCTCGACCCGCCGAAGCAGCGCGAGGTGCTCGTGCGGCTGCATGCGAGCGGCGTCTGCCACTCCGACCAGAACGCCATCGACGGCACCGCCGAGACGCGCTGCCCGGCGGTGCTCGGCCATGAGGGCGCCGGCGTCGTCGAGGCTGTCGGCCCGGGAGTGACGGCTGTCGTGCCCGGCGACCGGGTGGCGCTCTCGTGGCTGCCCGCCTGCGGCGTCTGCGAGGAGTGCCGCCGCGATCTGCCCCACCTGTGCGCGGCCGCCTTCCCGGCGATGGACGCCGGTGGGCTGCTCGACGGCACGACGCGGCTCTCCTACGACGGCCGTCCGGCCTACCACTACTCGCTGCTCTCGACCTTCGCCGAGCACACCGTCGTCCCCGAGGCCTCGTGCATCCCCATCCCCGACGACGTGCACTTCGACGTGGCGGCGCTGGTGGGCTGCGCGATCACGACCGGCGTCTGCGCCGCGTGGCGCACCGCCCGGGTGGCGCCGGGCGAGCGGGTGGCGGTGTTCGGCTGCGGCGGCGTCGGTCTCTCGGCGGTGATGGGCGCCGCGGCCGCCGGGGCCGAGCCGATCTTCGCCGTCGACGTGAGCCTCGAGCGGGCCGAGGCGGCGGCCGAGTTCGGCGCGACCGCGGCGGTCGCGTGGGCCGGCGACGCGGACGCCACCGGCGCGGCCGTCCAGGAGGCGTCCGGCGGTGGCGTCGACCACGCCTTCGAGGCGACCGGGCGGCCGGAGGCGATGCGGGCGGCGTTCCTGTCGGTGCGCCCGCGCGGCCAGGCGGTGCTGATCGGAATCCCCCGGGCCGACGCGGAGCTGCGCATTCCCGCCCGGCTGATCCCGCGCGGTGAGCGGCGCGTGATCGGCGCCCTCTACGGCTCGGCCCGGCCGGAGCGCGACTTCGGCCTCATCCTCGACGCGTACCGGCGCGGCCGGCTGCCGCTCGACCGCCTGATCTCGCACCGGCTGCCGCTGGAACAGATCGAAGATGCGTTCGCGCTCCTGCGCGAGGGCGGCGCCCGCCGGGCGGTGCTCGCGCTCGACCCCGAGGGGACGGCGTGAGGATCGCGGCCGTCGAGACGACGCGCTACCGGTTCCCGTTCGAGCCGCCGCTGCGGGCCGCCTGGGACCCGGTGCCGCGCACGCACCAGGACGCGACGCTCGTGTGCGTCCTCGCCGACGACGGCAGCCGCGGCTACGCGAGCGGCGACGCGCTGCCCGACGCGGAGCTGCTGGGTCGCCTGCTGGCCGGGGTCGACCCGTTCCGCACCGAGGCCGTGCGCGAAGTGTGCGAGACCGTCGACTTCCACGGCGGCCGGCCGTGGACGCTCGAGGTGGCCGTCTGGGACCTCGTCGGCCGGGCGCTCGGCCAGCCGCTGTGGCGGCTCCTGGGCGGCCGCAGCGAGGCGCTGGTCGCCTACGCGTCGAGCGCCGAGCCGGTGCCGGCGGACGAGCGCGCCCGCCGCTGCGCCGCCCTGCGCGACGCGGGCGTGCGGGCGGTCAAGCTGCGCTTTGCCGCCGACGACTGGCGGGCCGGCGTCGAGGTGGTCGAGACGGTGCGCGCGGCGGTCGGGCCCGAGCTCGCGATCATGGTCGACGCGAACCAGGGCTGGCGCATGCCGGGCGACCGGCAGCCGCGCTGGGACGTGGCGACCGCGATCGCCTGTGCCCGCGCGCTCGAGCCGCTCGGCGTCGAGTGGCTGGAGGAGCCCCTGCGCACGGACGATGTGGACGGGTACGCGGCGCTGCGCCGGGCGACGTCGCTTCGGATCGCCGCCGGCGAGATGGTGCGCGACGCCGCCGCGGCCCGCGACCTGGTCGTGCGCGGCGGCGTCGACGTGATCCAGCCCGACGTCGTGCTCGCGGGCGGGATCGGCGGCGCCCGCCGGATCGCCGCGCTGGCGGATCTGCACGGGCGCATGTGGTCGCCGCACACGTGGTCGAACGGCTACGGCCTGGTCGCCAACCTGCACGCCGCCCTCGCCTTCTCGACGTGCCGCTGGATCGAGGTGCCGTTCGACCCGCCCGCCCTGCCGGCCGCGCGGCGCGATTGGCTGCTCCCGGCGCCGGTCGAGATCGCCGCCGACGGCACGATCCGCCCGCCGGCCGGGCCCGGGCTCGGCGTCGAGCCCGACCTCGACGCCCTCGACCGCTACCGGGTGGCATGAGCGCCGGCCCCGTCGAGATCCGGGCCGCCGTCCTCGAGGAGAAAGGCGCGCCGCTGCGCGTCGAGAGGCTCGTCCTCGACCCGCCGCGGCATGCCGAGGTGCGCGTCCGCGTCGCCGCGGCGGGCGTGTGCCACTCCGACCTGCACCTGGCCCAGGGCCACCTCGGCGACGGGCGCTGGCCGGCGGTGCTCGGCCACGAGGGCGCGGGCGTCGTCGAGGCGGTGGGGGAGGGCGTTACCCACGTCCGCCCCGGCGACCGGGTGGCGTTCTGCTTCGTCCCGTCGTGCGGCGAGTGCCGCATGTGCACGGCCGGGCGCCCGCACCTGTGCGAGCCCGCCGCGGAGCGGTCGCTGGCCGGGACGCTGATGGACGGCACCTCCCGCCTGCACCGGCCCGACGGCTCGCCGATCAAGCACTTCCTGACCGTGTCCTGCTTCGCCGAGCGCTGCGTCGTCCCCGCCGCCGGCGCGGTGCCGATCGGCGACGAGCTGCCGCTGTGGCAGGCGGCCCTCGTCGGCTGCGGCGTCGTCACCGGCGTCGGCGCGGTGCGCAACGCGGCCCGGGTGGTGGAGGGCGAGTCGGTGTGCGTGATCGGGTGCGGCGGGGTCGGCCTGCAGGTCGTGTCCGGTGCGCGGCTGGCCCGGGCCGGCCGGATCGTCGCGATCGACCGCGACCCGGCCAAGCTCCTCCTCGCCCGTGAGCGCGGCGCGACCGACACGCTCGAGGCCGGGCCCGACGTCCGCGCCGCCGCCAGGGAGCTCGTGCCGGATGGGTTCGACCACGCGTTCGAGGTGATCGGCCGCGCCGACACGATCCGGCTTGCCTGGGACGTCCTGCGCCCGGCCGGCCAGGCGACGGTCGTCGGCATCGCCCCGGCCGGCGTCGAGGTGTCGCTGCGGGCGCTCGACCTCCTGAGCGAGAAGACGCTGCGCGGCTGCTACTACGGCTCGGCCGACGTGGCGGCTGAGCTGCCCGGCTTGGTGGCGCTGGCGGCCGCCGGCGAGATCGACCTCGTGAGCGTCGTCTCCCACGTCGTCGGCCTCGACGGGGTCGAGGAGGCGATGGGGCGGCTGCGCCGGGGCGAGGGCGCGCGGACGGTCGTCGTGCTCGACGCGGACCTGGCGGGGCGGGCGCCCGGGTGAGCCTTCTAGGATTGGCCGCATGATTGCCGTCACCTATACGGGCGCCGGTGGCCCCGAGGTCGTGACCGTCGGGGAGCGTCCCGATCCGGTACCGGGCGACCACGAGGTCCTCGTCCGCGCCACCCACGCGGGGCTGAACCCCGCCGACCTGGCCCAGCGGGCCGGGCACTACCCGGCGCCGGCCGGGTCGCCGCAGGACATCCCCGGGCTCGAGGTCTCGGGCCGCGTCGGCGCCTGCGGCGCCGCCGTCACGGCCTGGCGCGAGGGCGATCGGGTCTTCGGGATCGTCGGCGGGGGCGGCCTGGCCGACACCGTCGTCGCCCACGAGCGCCACCTCGCCCGCGTCCCCGATTCGCTCTCCGACCGCGATGCCGCGGCAGTGCCCGAGGCGTTCATCACCGCCCACGACGCGGTCTTCACGCGCGCGTCCTTGAGCATGGGCGAGACGCTGCTCGTGAACGGCGCCACCGGCGGCGTTGGCACCGCCGGCGTGCAGATGGGCGTCGCCGTCGGCGCCCGGGTGCTCGCGAACGCCCGCTCCCACCAGGACGCCCTGAAGGGGCTCGGCGCGAAGCCCGTTGCGCTGGACGATGCCTCCGGCGTCGACGTCGTCCTCGAGCTCGTCGGTGCCCAGAACCTCGGCGGGAGCCTGAACGCGCTTGCACCGCTCGGCCGCATCATCGTGGTCGGCACCGGCGCCGGGGCCGACACGGATATCTCGCTGCGGGCCCTGATGGGCAAGCGGGCGACGGTCATGGGCACCGTGTTGCGGGCGCGGCCGCTGGAGCAGAAGGCGGCCGCCGTGCAGGCGTTCGCGCAGCAGGTCGTCCCGCTCCTCGAGAGCGGACGGGTGAAGCCGCTGGTCGATCGCGTGTTCCCGGCCGCGCAGGCGAACGAGGCGTTCGATCACCTGGCCGCGCCGGGCAAGCTCGGCAAGGTGCTGCTCGAGTTCAGCGGTTCGTGAGCGACGGCGTGCTCGTCCGCCCGGCGGGCATGTCGGACGTCGCGGCCGCGCACCGTGTCTCGGAGGCCTTCTCGGTCGCGCTCCACGGCACGTCCGAGACGACCGTCGAGCATCTGCGGGCGGCGTGGGACTACGGCCGCGCCTGGGTGGCGCTCGACGGCGACGACGAGGTCGTCGGCTACGCCACGCTCGAGGACGGCTACGTCGAAGTGTGGCCGCACCCCGACCACCGCGGCGGTGCCGTGGCGGGCGCGCTGCTCGACGCGGTCACCCGGCAGGGCGGCCGCCTGGAGACGATCGTCCCGGCGGCCGCGGACGACCTGGTCGCGCTGTACGCCCTGCGCGGCTGGAGGCGCACGCGGGAGGTCTTACGGATGCAGATGGACGTCTCGGCCCAGGGGCCGGCGCCGGCCTGGCCCGAAGGCGTGTCGGCGCGCGCCTACACGGACGCCGACGCCGCCGCGGTGCACGAGCTGCTGGTTGCGGCCTTCGCCGAGAACGCCGAGGAGGTGCCGCCGTTCGCCCGCTGGCATCCGTGGATGACGCAGGACCCCGGGTTCGACGCGGGGGTGTGGTTCCTGGCCGAGGCCGGGGCGGAGCTCGCCGGCGCCTGCCTGTGCTGGCGCGAGGGCTGGGTGAAGGACATGGCGGTGCGCCCGTCGTGGCGCGGACGCGGCCTGGGCGAGGCGCTCCTGCGCGCCGCGTTCGCCGAGTTCCACCGCCGCGGCGTCGAGACCGTCGGGCTGAAGGTGGACGCCGACAATCCCACCGGCGCGGTGCGCCTCTACGAGCGGGTCGGCATGACCCGCGACCGCACGTACGTGATGCTCACGAGTGAATAACCGGGGCCGGGCCCCGGGGTTTTTGGGGCCTGGCCCCGGTTGCACCAAAAGGGGTCTGACCCCGTTTGGTGCGTTCACGCGGGCGTCGTCGAGCCGCGGACGACCAGGCGAGGCGGCATCACCAGCTCGCGGCGGACGCGGCGGCGGCCCTCGATGGTGTCGAGCAGCATCGCCGCCGCGGCGGCCGCGGCCCGGGCGGTGTCCCAGCTGACCGTCGTCAGCGCCGGCGCGACCAGCTGCGAGATGGGGTGGTCGTCGAACCCGGCCACGGACACGTCGCCGGGGATGCGCAGACCCAGCTCGGCGCAGGCCATGTAGGCGCCGTAGGCGAGGGCGTCCGAGAGGGCGAAGACGGCCGTCGGCCGGCCGGGCCGGCGGAGCGCCGATAGCGTCGCCGTTCGGCCGTCGGCGGCGGAGAAGCCGCACACGCGGGTCTGGACGCCCCGCCGGCGACGCGGCCGGTGCATCCCGGAGGCGAGCACGGCGATCCGCTCGTGGCCCAGGTCGCGCAGGTGGTCGAGCATGAGGTCGGAGCCGGCGTCGGCCGGGAAGCGGATCGCTCCGGCCGGCGCCGGCAGCGCCGGGCCGACGGCGACCACCGGAAGCTCCGCGACGATCTCCTCCCAGCCTCCGGAGTCCGGGGCGACGGGGAGCGCGATCAGGCCGTCGACGCGCTGGTCGACGAGGCCGCGGGCGCGCTCGAGCTCCGTCCCGGCGTCGCCGTCGGCGTCGGCCAGCAGCATGTGGCGGCCGCGCCGGCGCAGGTGCCGCTGCAGCTCCGAGGCGAACTCCTGGTGCCAGTAGTCGGCCAGGCTGCCGCCGATCACGCCGATGATCCCTGAGGAGCCGCTGCGGAGGGCGCGCGCGATCGGGTCGGAGCGGAAGCCGATGCGATCGGCGGCGTCGCGCACCCGTTCGACGGTCGCGGCGGAAACGCGCTGGCCGCGCAGGGCGTACGAGACGCCGGCGGTCGAGAGGCCGGTCAGCTCCGCGACGTCGCGCAGCGTGGCCCGCTTGCGTCGGGGGCGTTCATACGTCACAATCAAGGTGAATCGTTTCACAACACCCGGGAGTGCGCAAGACGCGCGTCGACCTGCACCAGCATCTGTGGCCGGACGGCTTCATCTCCGCGCTCGCCGCGCGCGACCGGCCGCCGCGCGTCTACGGAACCGGTGACGGCATGCGCCTCGAGCTGGGCTTCGAGCCCGGCGGGCCCCTGTCCGCCGCGGCGCACGACCCCGCCCGTCGCATCGCCATCCTCGACGCGGGCGGGATCGACGCGGCGGTCATCTCGATCTCGACGCCGATCGGCGTCGAGTCGCTGCCCGAGGACGAGGCCCGGCCGCTGCTCGACGCCTACCACCAGGGCATCGCCGCGATCGGCGCCGGCTCGGGCGGGCGCATCCGCGCGTTCGCCGCCGCCTGCCTGGCCGCCCCCGACGCCGGCGCCGCCGATGTCGCCCGCCGGCTGGACGAGGGTTTCGTCGGCCTGTCGCTGCCCAGCGAGGCGCTGGCGACGCCGTCCGGCCTCGACCGCTGCGCACCCGTGCTCCAGGTGCTCGAGCGGGCCGGCTGTCCGCTCTTCGTCCATCCCGGCCCAGCGCCCTGGACGCACCCCGACCCGGCCGACGTGCGCCTGCCCGCGTGGTGGACGCCGCTCGCCCAGTACCCGGCCTGGTCGCTGCGCGCGTTCGCCACCTGGCGCGCGCTCGGCGCCACGGCCTACCCGACGCTGCGGGTGGTGTTCGCGATCATGGCCGGCGGCGCCCCCTTCCTGGAGGGGCGCTGGCGGACGTTCGCGGGAACGGCGCCGGCGATCGACGCGAACATCTTCCTGGACACGGCCTCGTGCCAGCGGCTCGACCTCGAGCTCGCCCTGGCGGCCTACGGCGCCGAGCAGATCGTGCTCGGAACCGACGTCCCCGTCATCGACCCGGCGCCGCTCCTGCGCACGCTCGAGGGCCTCGGGCCCTTCGTCGGCCGTGCCGTCGCCGAGCAGAACCCGGAGCGCGTGCTCAACCACCGAGGAGGTGCACCATGACCGAAACCCAGGCCGTCTCCGCATGGATTGCGGAGCGCTGCCGCGACGACCGCGACCTCGAGCCGCACGAGATGCGCGCGCTCGCCGAGGAGCTGGCCGCCCGCCCCGACCTGTGGCGCGGGCTCGTCCGCCACGATGCCGAGGAGCGGGTCTACGTGCGCCTCCACCGCGACCACCACCTCGACGTCTGGCTGCTCTGCTGGGTCTCGCGGCAGGAGACCGGCCTGCACGACCATGATCTCTCGTCTGGCGCCGTGCGCGTGATCGACGGGCAGCTGTCCGAGCTGCGGATGATGTTCGGGCAGGGCGAGCTCGACGACACGATCTACGAGGCCGGCGAGAGCTTCGAGTTCGACGCCTCGCGCATCCACGACGTGCGCCACGCCGGCACCGAGCCGGCCGTGTCGCTGCACGTCTACTCTCCGCCGATCTGGCGGATGGGGTTCTACGAGCCCGGCGCCGACGGCCGCCTGGCCAGGCGGTCTGCGAGCTACCTGGAGGAGATGGTTCCGGCTGAGTGAGGCCGTCGCGCCTCCCGACCTCGGGGAGGAGCTCGAGTCGATCGAACCCGCGCCCGGCGGGCTCCGGGCGGCGAAGCTGCGCGCCGTGCGCCTGGCCGGGCTCGACCTGGCCGGTCAGGCCGCGCACGGCGCCGACCTGATCGAGGCGGCCCTCGACGACGTCGACCTGACCGGCGCGAAGCTCGGGAGCGCCTCGCTGCGCGACGTCGCCATCGTGGGCGGGAGCTGGGCGAACGCCGACGCGGAGGACGCGCGCCTGCGCCGGGTCGAGCTCCGCGACGTGCGCATGACGGGGGTCGGGCTGGCGAGCGCCGAGCTCGAGGACGTGACATTCCAGGGCTGCCGGCTCGACCTCGCGAGCCTCCGGTTCGCGCGGCTCGTGCGGGTGCGGTTCGAGTCGTGCGCGATGCCCGAGGCCGACCTCCAGGACGCGGTGCTCGAGTCGGTCGAGCTGGTCGACTGCGACCTGACCGGCATCCGATTGGCATCCGCCACGTTTGCCAACTGCACGGTTCGCCGCTGCCGCCTCGACGGCATCGTGAACGCGGAACGGCTGGCCGGCGTGCGCATGCCGCTCTCCGACGCGCTCGCATCGGTCGAGACGCTGGCCGCGGCGGCGCGCATCGAGCTACTGCCCGACGACGAACGCTGAATCTACTATGAGGGCATGAGCGCTCCCGGACAGGTCGAGCCGGTCACGCCCGTCCCCCGCTGGGTGGCGCCGTTCTTCCTCGTCGTCGGCATCGGGCTCGTGCTGTGGACGATCTGGATCGCCTACGACCTGCCGCGGCGCCACGTGGCGCGGCACTGGGACGTCGCCTGGGCCGGGTTCGACGTCATGATGGCGGCGCTCCTGCTCGTCACCGCCTACGGCGCGGCCCGCCGGGCGGTCTGGCTCCAGAGCGCCGCGGCGGCTTCCGCGACCATGCTCGTCTGCGACGCCTGGTTCGACATCGTCACCTCCGGCCGCGGGGCGGATCTGGCCATGTCGCTCGCCTCCGGGATCTTCATCGAGCTGCCGCTCGCGATCATCTGCGTCTGGGTGGCCCGGAACGCCGAGCGGGCCCAGGACTACTTCGCCGCCGCCGGCGGCCGGCTCACCCGCCGGCGCGCACGCCCCAGATGACGATGCCGCCGCCGATGCTCAGGCGGCGCGCCCGGATGCGCTCCATGCCGGCCTCGGCCCACATGGCGAGCACCGCGTCGAGCGGGTGCCGCCGCCAGAAGCCCTCGATGCTCGGCCCCAGGAACCGGCCCGTCTCGAGCCAGCCGGGCCCCGCCACCGCGCCGGCCAGCGGCAGGCCGACGCGCGTGTAGAGCCGCCAGGCGTGCCGGCCGGCGCCGCGGGGGACGCCGAACTCGAGCGAGGCCATGATCCCGCCCGGCCGCACGGCGGCCGCGAGGGTGCGCAGCACGGCCGCCGGATCGTCGACGTAGCGCAGCAGGTAGGTGTGGGTGAGCGCGTCGACCGACCCCGGCTCGAGCGGCAGCCGCTCGGCGTCCGACTCGACCAGCTCGATCCGGTCGGTCAGGCCGGCGGCGGCGATCCGCTCGCGGGCGCCGGCCAGCATGTCGGGGCTCTGGTCGACGCCGATCACGCGGCACGGGTAGCGGCGGGCGAGCGCCATCGCGACGGCGCCCGTCCCCGTCGCCACGTCGGCGATCACGGCCCCCTCGCGGTCGGCGGCCGCGGCCAGCGTCTCGACCATCACGTCGTGCCAGCGCGCGTCCTGCCCGAACGACAGGAGCTGGGCCCAGCGGTCGTAGTCGGCGGCGATGCCGGCGAAGAGGGTGCGGGCGTGGCGCTTGCGCTCCGAGGCTGCGGACACGGCCGGTAGCATCGCACAGCATGTCCGGTGACCCGCTCGCGCTCGCCGTGCTCGGCCACGGCCTCGTCGACCCGTCCCGGCCGTGGCTGCGCGCCGACGACGAGGCCGTCCTCCGCGGCCGGGCGGCGTTCGAGACGCTGCGCGTCTACGGAGGGCGCCCGTTCCGGCTCGCAGAGCACCTCGATCGGCTGACCCGCTCGGCCGAGGTGCTCGAGCTGGACGAACCGGACGCGCCCGGGCTCGAGGGGCTCGTCGGCGAGGCGCTCGGCGGTCTCGGCGCGGTGGACGCCGTCCTGCGGCTGGTGTGGACGCCGGGGGCGGGTCACGGCCCCACCGGCTTCGCCCTCGTCACGCCGCTCCCGGAGGGCGCCGACGCGATGCGGGCGCGCGGGATCGAGCTGGCGACGCTCCAGCTCGCGATCGGCACGACCGCCCGGCAGGCCTCGCCGTGGCTGCTGGCCGGCGTCAAGTCGACCAGCTATGCGGTGAACATGGCCGCCCAGCACGAGGCGCGCAAGCGCGGCGCCGACGACGCGCTCTTCCTCTCGCTCGAGGGGATCGCGCTCGAGTGCCCGACCTCGAACGTCTGGTTCGTCGAGGACGGCGTCCTGCACACGCCCGGGCTCGACCTCGGGATCCTGGCCGGCGTCACCCGCGACACGCTGCTCGCGGCGGCCGCCGAGGCCCGCATGGACGTCGAGGAAGGCGCCTACCCGCGGGCGCGGCTGGCCGCGGCGGCCGAGGTGTTCACCTCGTCGAGCGTGCGCGAGGTGATGCCGGTCGTGCGGATGGACGGCGGCGCGGTCGGCGACGGGCGTCCGGGGCCGATCGCCGCCGCGATGCAGGCGGCGCTGCGCCGGGCCGCCTCCTAGAGGACGGCTTCGGGGACCTTGTGCCAGGCCGCGACGTACTCGCGCTGGAGCGGGTGGGTCAGCCGGCCGGCCCAGGCCACCTGCACCATGTCAGGCGCCTTCGGCACCTTGCGCGGGTACATGCCCGCCTCGAACGGCAGCCGGTTGCCCTTGCGGTGGTTGCAGCGGCGGCAGGCGCTGACGACGTTGTCCCAGCTGTGCGCGCCGCCGCGCGAGAGCGGCTTCACGTGATCCATGGTCAGGTCACGCGGCCCGCCCTCGCGGCCGCAGTAGGCGCAGCGCCAGTTGTCGCGGCAGAAGAGGACGCGGCGGACGACGTTGCGTTTCACGATCGGGCGCAGCTCGACGTACGCCGGCACCTGGAGGATGACGGGCAGGGCGACGCGCAGGTGCTGCGACCGGTAGACGACGTCAGGGTCGTCGGCGATCACCTGGGCCTGGCCGCACACGACCAGCGACACCGCCCGCTCGCGCGTGACGAGGCTGGTTGGTCGCATGGTTGCGTCGAGCAGCAGACAGCGAATCGCGCACCTCCCTGGTTCTCCCCGTAAGTGTACGGGCCCGTCCAGTCGACGTGGAGAGGGATTCGCCGGGCTCTGGTAGGTTCAGCGCGTGGAGCGCGCCGCGATCGTCACGGGGGGCGGGACCGGCATCGGCCGGGCCACCGCGATCGCCCTCAATCGCGACGGTTTCGGGGTGGTGATCGCCGGCCGCCGGCCCGAGCCGCTGCAGCAGACGCAGGCCCTCATCGGCGACGAGTGCGTCGTCTTCCCGGGCGACATCCGCGAGCCGGAGGTGAGCGCCGGGCTGGTCGACGAGTGCATGTCGCGTTTCGGCCGGATCGACTGCCTCGTGAACAACGCCGGCGGCCAGTTCACCGCCGCGGCCGAGGACATCTCGCCGGGCGGGTGGCGGGCGGTGCGGCGCCTGAACCTCGACGCTCCCTGGTTCCTCACCCAGGCCGTTGCGAAGCGGTGGATGATCGCGAACGGCGGCCGGGTCATCTCGGTCGTCCTCTGCCCCGAGCGCGGCATCGCCGGCATGGCCCACTCGTCGGCCGCGCGGGCGGGGATGGGCGCGCTCACGCGGACGCTCGCGATGGAGTGGGGCCGGCACGGCATCGCCCTCAACTGCGTCGCGCCAGGCTGGATCGACACCGAGGGCGTGCGCGGCTACGACCTCGACCTGGACGAGGTGGCGGCCCAGGTGCCGATGAAGCGGCTCGGAAGCGCCGCCGAGGTCGGCGACCTGATCGCCTATCTGGCGTCGCCCGCGGCCGGGTACATCACCGGCCAGACCATCGCCATCGACGGCGGCGTCGACCTGACCAGCAGCGGCTGGGAGCCGCCGCAGCCCAGGGGCTAGGCGTCTACCCTCATCCCGTGGCCGATCCCGTCTCGATCGACGCGCTGACCGACCAGCTCGCCGAGCACGCGTACCTGGCCGACCGCGGCCTGGCGACGGTGCTCGCGCTCTCGCTCGCGCTCGAGAAGCCCGTGCTGCTGGAGGGCGAGGCGGGGGTGGGGAAGACCGAGGCGGCCAAGGCGCTCTCGCTCGTGACCGGCGGCCGCCTGATCCGGTTGCAGTGCTACGAGGGCATCGATGTCGCCCATGCGCTCTACGACTGGAACCACGCCCGCCAGCTGCTCTACATCCGCACGCTCGAGGCGTCCGCGGCGCTCGACCCGGGGAGGACGATCCACGACCTGTTCGGCCGCGAGTTCCTGGAGCGGCGGCCCCTGCTCGAGGCGATCGAGCACGCCGACGCCGTCCCGCCCGTGCTCCTGATCGACGAGATCGACCGCGCCGACGACGAGTTCGAGGCCTTCCTGCTCGAGCTGCTCTCCGACTTCCAGGTCACGATCCCCGAGATCGGCACCGTGCGCGCCGCCAGCCGGCCGCGGGTCGTGCTGACGTCGAACCGCACCCGCGACCTGCACGACGCGCTCAAGCGCCGCTGCCTCTACCACTGGATCGGCCATCCCGACATGGAGCGCGAGATCGCCATCGTGCGCGCCCGCGTCCCCGGCGTCCCCGAGCGCCTGGCGGTGCAGGCCGCGGCGTTCGTGGCGTCGCTGCGTGAGCTCGACCTGGCCAAGGTGCCGGGCGTCGCCGAGACGATCGACTGGATCCAGGCGCTGGTCGCCCTCGGCGAGTCCGAGCTCGAGGGCGGGGTCGTCGACGCGACGCTGGGGTCGGTGCTGAAGCACCACGAGGACATCGAGCTCGTGCGCGACGGCAACCTGTCGCGGCTGGTCGCGCAGGCCCGCGAGGCCTGACGTGCCCGCGCCGGGCGACGCCGTCCTCGAGCGCATGGTCGGCTTCGGCCGCGTCTTGCGCGGGGCGGGGCTCGAGGTCGGGCCCGGGCGGCTCCAGGACGCCCTGCGCGGGCTGGACGTGGTCGGCGTCACCCGCCGCGACGACGTCTACCACGCGCTTCGCTGCACGCTCGTCGCCCGCCGCGACGACCTCGACGTCTTCGACGCGGCCTTCGCCGCCTACTGGGAGGCGGCCGCGCAGACGCCGACGCCGGAGATCGGCCTCGAGGTGCCGCGGTTCGAGCCCGACCAGGCGCCCGCGCCGAGCCCGATGGAGGGCGAGGGCGGGGGCCGCGACGACGGGAAGGAGCTGACGCTGCTGCTCGCGGCATCGCCCGACGAGCGGCTGCGCCGGCGCGACTTCGCCGACATGACGACGGCCGAGCTGCGGCGGCTGCGGCGGCTGATGGAGCGGCTGCCGAAGGCGGCGCCCACCCGGCGCTCCCGGCGGCTGCGCGCGTCGCCGGCCGGCGATGTGCTGGACGCGCGGCGGACGCTGCGCCACGCCATGCGCACCGACGGGCTGCCGCTCGACCCGGCCTACCGGCAGCGCAAGCAGGTGCCGCGCAAGCTCGTGTTCCTGTGCGACGTGTCCGGCTCGATGGAGCCCTATGCGCGAGCGATGGTGATGTTCCTCCAGGCCGTGACCGCCTCCGGCCGGCACGCCGAGGCGTTCGCGTTCGGCACCCGGATCACCCGCCTCACGCCGCACCTGCGCAAGCTCGACCCGGTCCGCGCCCTGGCGGGGATCGGCGCGCTCATGCCCGACTGGGGCGGCGGCACCCGCATCGGCGAGTCGCTGCGCCACTACAACGAGACGTGGGGGCGGCGCGGGCTCACCCGCGGGGCGACCGTGGTGATCGTCTCGGACGGCTGGGAGCGGGGCGACCTGCGCGAGCTCGACGCCGAGCTCGCCCGGATCGGCCGCCAGGCCTACAAGCTGGTCTGGGTGAACCCGCTCAAGGGCCACGACGGGTTCGCGCCGCTGGCCGGCGGCATGCGGATCGCGCTGCGTCACTCCGACGAGTTCGTCGAGGGCCACAACCTGGTCGCGCTCGAGGCGCTGGCCGGGGTCATCTCGCAGTAGGGGGCGCGCGCGGGCGGCCGCTGGAAATCTGTGCCGTCGTCCGTATTCTGGGAACCATGTGGCGACCGATTCGGCGTTCCCTGACGGCAGGTCTCGCCATCGCACTCGTGGCATCCGGATGCGGCTCGTCGAGCCGTCCCGCATCGCAGCCGCCGTCGGCCCCGACCCGCCCGCATGTCGGGTTCATGGTGGTCGAGAAGAGCGGCGTCACGCAGGCGCCGGACGGCGCCGGCGGATACGGCGTGGTGATCGCGAACCCGACCACTCGGGATGCGCTCTGGGTGTCGCTGTACATCCACCTGCTCGACGCGCGATCCCACGTCGTCGGCACCCAGGTCCAGAACCTGATTCTGATGCCGGCCGACAACACGTACTACATCGGCGGCAGCTTCACATCCGCGACGGATCCCGTCACGCGCGTGTCCGTGACGGGAATCATCCGGAGGAGCGTCCCGTACCGCTACGCGCTGCCCAGCGTCTCGCAGGTGCGCCTGGTCAAGGGGCCGGATGACAGCGAGCAGGTTGTCGGCTCTGTGGCGAACATCATCGGTGCGACGCTGTCACGTGACGATCCCGTGGGCGTCGTCTTCTTCGGTCCGCACGGGAAGGTCATCGGCGGCACGGCGGGGATCATCGGGCAGGCCGTGACCGATTCGGACATGGAGACGTTCCACGTGCCGATCCGGCGCTTGCCCGATCTCAGAACGGTCGGCGTCACCATCGGCGACGTGATCGCTCGGGCGCATCGCCACCCGCAGACGCAAGCCGATTCGGCCTAGCCGGGGCCAGGCCCCGCGCAAAAGCGTCACAAAACTGCAACGGCCGCCGTTCGGGGTCTGACCCCGGTTAGCCCAGGCAGGGCCCGGTGTCCGCGGTCCCGGTGTGGTGCAGCGCCGCCTCGATCGCGTCGAGCGGGACGCCGAACCCGCCGGCCACGCCCGCGCCCTCGTCGGCGGCGAACATCATCGCGACCACCCGGCCGGCCCGGTTCACGACCGGGCCGCCGCTGTCGCCGTGGCGGAGCACGCCGCGCAGCGGGACGACCGTGCGGGGATGGATGTGGCGGCCGTAGGCGTCCGGCGCGAGCGCCGTGACAGGGGCGCCGGCGCGGCCGGGGACGGCGGTCAGCGGGCCGTTTTCCGGGTAGCCGATCAACACGACGGCGTCGCCGGAGGGCGAGCGGTTCGCCAGGGGCAGCGGCGGCGTGTGCAGGCCCGGCACGCGCAGCAGGGCGACGTCGTTTCCGGGATCGACGGCGATCGGCGTTCCGGGCAGCGTCGGGCCGCCCGGCACCTCGACCTCGGCGCCGTCCTCGCCGGCGACGACGTGGGCGTTCGTGGCGACGATCCCGGGGCGCACGACCCAGCCCGAGCCCTGGATGTTGAGGCCGCAGGCCACGCCCTCGATGCGCACCACGCTGCGCTGGTCGCCGCGGGCGGCGGGGCTTCGCAGCACGCTCGGATCGGGCGGCGGCAGGGCGCGGTCGGCGATCGAGGGGATCACCGGCAGCGGGTCGAAGCGGGCGAGCGCGTTCAGCACCTCGTCGGCGGGCACCTCGCGCATGAGCGCCGGGAGCACGGTCGAGCCCTGCACGTCGCGGCGCAGACCGAGGCCCGGCTGTGCGAGCGCGACGACGGCCGCGAGCCAGGCCACCGCCAGGCCGAGCAGGGCGCCGACGAAGAGGCCGCCGGCCGTGTCGACCACGCGCAGCGGGCCGCGCACGAGCTTCCCGCGCAGGAGCGCCGCGGCCGACCCGGCGACCCCCTGGGCGATGCTCCCGCCGACGAGGGCGCCGATCATGCTCGCGAACGGCAGCCAGGTCGACGACGACCCGCCGGAGAGCAGGTGCGGGGCGATCCGGGCGCCGACGATCGCGCCGATCGCGAAGCCGGCCAGGCCGAGCACGTTCGCGACGAGGCCGCGGCGCGCCCCGAGCGCCGCCGACACCGCCACCCAGGCGATCACGATCAGGTCGACAGCCACTGTTCGGGTTATACCGTCCTAGACTGCAGCCGTGGACTTCGTCGAGCTCGAGGGGAATCCCAAGCTGCGCCATCCGCGGGTCGTGGCGGCCTTCCGGGGCTGGAACGACGCGGGCGGCGCCGCCAGCCTGGCCGCGGGCTATCTGCGCTCCGTCACCGACGCCGAGCGCTTCGCCGTGATCGACTCCGAGCCGTTCGTCGACTACCAGCAGACGCGGCCGACCGTGTCGATGGTCGACGGGGACGTGCGCCGGGTCGAATGGCCCGTGACCGAGGTGTTCGCGTCGCAGGACCACGACCTCATGATCGTGATCGGGACCGAGCCGAACATGCGCTGGCGGGCGTTCTCGGACTCGATCGTCGACCTGGCCCGGCGCTACCGCTCGGAGCTCGTCATCACGATGGGCGCGCTGCTCGCCGACACGCCGCACACACGGCCCGTGCCGGTCTCGGCCAGCGCCTCCGATCCCGGCCTGATGGAGCGGCACGGGCTCGTGCGCTCGACGTACGAGGGCCCGACCGGGATCGTCGGCATCCTGCACGACTCCTGCTCGCGGGCGGGGCTGACCTCGGCCAGCCTGTGGGCGGCGACGCCGCACTACATCTCCGCGGCGCCGAACCCGCAGGCCGCGCTGGCGCTGCTCGAGCGCCTCTCCGACCTCGCCGGGACGCCGCCCGGGAGCGGCGAGCTCGAGCGGGCGGCGAGCGAGTACCAGTTGCGCGTCGCGTCGGCGATCGCCGACGACCCCGATGTGGCCGGGTACGTGGAGCAGCTGGAGCAGGCGGCCGACCGCGACGACCCGCCCACGGGCGAGGAGCTTGCGGCCGACTTCGAGCGCTACCTGCGCGAGCAGAACAACGAGGGGGACGACTGACATGGCCGACGCGACCGACCAGACCTTCGACGCCGACGTCATCGAGCGGTCGCTGGAGGTGCCCGTCGTCGTCGACTTCTGGGCCGAGTGGTGCGGGCCGTGCCGCCAGCTGGGCCCGGTGCTCGAGCAGGCCGTCGCGGCGACGGACGGCGCCGTCGAGCTCGTCAAGGTCGACGTCGACGCGAACCCGCACGTCTCCGCCCGCTACCGCGTGCAGGGCATCCCGGCGGTGAAGGCGTTCCGGGGCGGGCGGCTCGTCGACGAGTTCACCGGGGCTGTGCCGCGCGCGGCCGTCGACTCGTTCCTGCGCGGCCTGCTGCCCTCCGAGGCCGACCGCCTGGCGGCGCTGGGCGACGAGGAGTCGGTGCGAAAGGCGCTCGAGCTGCAGCCGAACCACCCGGCCGCCCGGGCCGCGCTGATCCGGATCGAGTCGGCCGGCGACCCGCTGCTCGCACCGGCGCTCGAGGCGCTCGACCACGGTGAGACGGAGCGTGGGCTCGAGCTGCTGCTCGGGCTCCTGCAGGGCGCGGGCGCCGACCTGCGCGACCGCATCCGCCAGGTCATGGTCGGCGTGTTCACCGAGCTCGGCCAGGACCACCCGCTGGCCGCCAAGTACCGCCGCCGGCTCGCTTCCGCGCTGTACTAGGCAGCTGCGAGCGTCGCGTCGATCGCGTCGCGGGAGGCGTCCGGCCAGGGCGCGGACGCGGTGCGGGAGTCGTCCGTGTGCACCATCACCGTCCTCGCGGTCGCGGCCACGCGGCCGTCCAGCACCGAGACGATGCGCTCCTCGAGGATGACGCTCGAGGTGCCGACGCCCGTCAGGCGGACGTCGACGTCGACGTAGTCGTCCTCCTGGGTCAGGCCGGAGACGAAGTCGATCTCGAGGCGGCGGATGACGGTGCGGTGCACCGCCTCGCCGAGGACGTCGGTGAGGTGCTGGTCGCGCGCCTCCTCCAGGTACGTCAGGTAGGTGGAGTTGTTAACGTGGCCGAATCCGTCCAGATCGCGCCACCGGATCTCGATCCGCTTGATGGGCATGCGGGGCAGTGTCCCACGTAGCCCGCACCTGCTGCTCGCCCTGGTGGTGGTCGTCTGGGCGGGCTCCTACGCCGCCATCAAGCAGCTGATCGACGACGGCCTCGACGCCCCCGACATCGCCCTCGGCCGCTACCTCGTCGCCGCGCCCGGCTTCGCCATCGCGCTCGTGGCCACCCGCGGCCTGCCCGGCCTGGGGCGCCGCGACCTCGCCCGCCTGGTCGTCGCCGGCCTGCTGGTCGTCACGATCTACCACCTGTCGCTGAACGCGGGCGAGCGGCTGACGACGGCCGGCACGGCCAGCGTCGTCGTCGCCGCGGCGCCCGGAATCGCGCTCGCGATGGCGGTCGCCATCGGCCAGGAGCGGTTCTCGCGCCGGCGCGCGGCCGGCCTGGCGGTCTCGTTCGCCGGCGTCGTCGTGGTCGTGCTGCTCGGCTCGGGCCAGCGGATCTCGTTCGCGAACGCGCACGGGCCGCTGCTCGTCCTGGCCGCGCCGGCCGCGTTCGCCGCCTTCAACGTGATGGTGAAGCCGCTCCTGCCCCGGTACGGCGCCTTGCCGGTGACGGCCGCCGCCTCACTCATCGGGACGGCCGCGCTGCTGCCGTTCGCGGCCGGCGGCACCGTCCATCGCGTTTCCCGGATGGACGCCGGCGACATCCTGCTGCTCCTCTACCTGGGCCTCGTCGCGACGCTGCTGGGCTACATCGGCTGGACGCGCGGGCTGCGCCAGCTGGAGGCGTCCCGGACGGTCGCCTACCTGTACGGTGTCCCGGTCGTGGCGATCGTCATCGGAGCCCTGGCGCTGGGTGAGTCCGTGACCGTGTGGCTCGGGCTGGGAGGCGTCCTGGTCGTGGCCGGGATGGCGCTGGCCCAGTGAGCGCGTTCACCTGGTCGGACGGCGACCGCCTGATCCGCTTCGGCCCGGGGGCGGGCGAGCACGCCTGGCCGGGCGCCGACCTGCTCTCGACGCCGCGGGCGCGGGCCACGATCCCGGCGGCGCTGCGCGAGGGGTGGCGCTCGGTGCACGACGTTCCCGCCGGCCAGGTGACCGACATCGCGGCGGCGCTCGTCGACGAGGTCGGCGACGGGCCCGTGGTGGCCTGGGGCGGCGGGCGCGTGATCGACACCGCCAAGGCGGTCGCCGCCGCGCGCGGCGGGCGTGTGTGCGCCGTGCCGACGACCCTCTCCGGTGCCGAGATGACCGGCGGCCACCGGGTGGTGCCCGGCTTCGAAGATCGCGGCCGGCACCGGCCCGTGCTCGTGCTCGCCGACCCCGCGCTCATGACCGGCCAGCCCGCCTCGGACCGGCGCGCGAGCGCGATGAACGCGCTCGCCCACGCCGCCGAGGCGCTCTACGGGGAGGGCCGAAACCCGGTGGCGAGCATGGCCGCGGCCGCCGCTGCGGCCGACATCGCCGCCGGCCTCGAGGAGCGCGATCTCGACGCCCGCCAGCGGCTCGCCCGGGGATCGATCCTGGCCGCCTACGCGATGGACTCGGCCGGCTACTCGCTCCACCACGTGCTCTGTCAGACGATCGTGCGCACCTGCGGCACGCCCCACGCGGCCACGAACGCGACCATGCTGCCGCACGTGCTGGCGGCCATGCGACCGCGCGAGGAGGGTGCGATCGCCGAGCTCGCAGCCGCCCTGGGCGTCACCGCCGAGGGGCTGCCCGACCGGGTCGCCGCGCTCGACGGCGGGCGCGCGCTGGCCGACCTGGGCGTCGCGGCGGACGACCTGGGCGCAATCGCGGACGCAGCACTCCAGCGGCCCGAGCTCGCGCGCATGCAGCCGCCGCCCGACCGCGAGGAGCTCCTCAGCGTTCTGCGGCGCGCGTCTCCGGGCTGATCAGCGCCTCGTCCTCGGCGTGCTCGACCCGGGTGGAGAGCCAGGCCAGCGCGACCGGTAGGACGAAGGGCACGAGCAGCAGATGCATCCAGTCCCACAGGGTGTTTCCGGGGAAGCCCGTCCACTGCCAGTGGAAGCCGTAGCCGGCCGTCACCAGCGCGACGAACGAGAGGATCAGGACCGCCCCCAGCCGCCGCACCTGCGGGTGCATGCTGCGTCCGAGCGCCAGCCAGATCGAGAAGGCGGTCACCGCCGCGGGAAGCACGAGCAGCTCCAGCCAGTCCCACAGCGTGCGCCCGTCGAACCCGGTCCACGTCCAGCCCAGCTCGTAGCCGCCGACGAGCAGGACGGCGAACGCGATCGCGACGGCCCCGAGCAGGAACCGCCATTCGACCTTTGCGCTGCGGCGCGTGCTGTACCAGACCGGCGCCGCCGTCAGCACCGCGGGGAGGACGAGCAGGTGCAGCCAGTCCCAGACGGTGTTGTTGTCGGCAAAGCCCGTCCACGTCCAGCCGAGCCACTCGCCGCCGACGATCGTGACGGCGAAGGCGACGGCTGCCGACGCGGCCACGAGCCGCAGGATCGCTGCGCCCGAAACGCCACCTCCGGCCGGGCCGGCGATCCCCGTCACATCCTCCGCCACGTCGACCGCACACTACACTTGCGGGATGGGAAAGGGATACGCGGACGGGCCCGCCGGCGAGGAGCTGCTCGCGGCCCAGGAGCGGGGCGACCACCTCGTCAAGGAGCACGAGGCGCCGCCGCGGAAGATGGTGTGGGGCTCGACGCAGGACGATCCGACGCCGCACGTGCTCGGCGAGGTCGGCGAGGTGGATCCGGACGAGCTCTTCGAGTCGGGCCGGGCGTGGGGTCTGTACGTGGCGGTGGAGGCTCGCCCGGCGTGACGGCGCGGTAGGCTAGGCCGCCATGCCGACGAACCCGTACGACCGCCCTTCCGACCCTGCCAAGCGCCACAGCGCCGCGCTGACCGACGGCCCCGACCGGGCCGCCGCGCGGGCCATGCTGAAGGCGATCGGCTTCACCGACGACGATCTCGCGAAGCCCATCATCGGCGTCGCCACGACGTGGATCGAGACGATGCCGTGCAACTTCAACCAGCGCGAGCTGGCCCAGCGGGTGAAGGCGGGCATCCGGGAGGCCGGTGGGACGCCGATGGAGTTCAACACCGTCTCGGTCTCGGACGGCGTCTCGATGGGCACCCAGGGCATGAAGGCCTCGCTCATCAGCCGCGAGCTGATCACCGATTCCATCGAGCTGGTCGTGCGCGGGCACCTGATGGACGGCCTCGTCTGCATCGTCGGCTGCGACAAGACGATCCCGGCCGGCGCGATGGCGCTCTGCCGCCTCGACGTGCCCGGGCTCGTGCTCTACAACGGGACGATCGCGCCGGGGACGTTCCGCGGCCGCGACATCACCATCCAGGACGTGTTCGAGGCGGTCGGCGCCTACGCCGCAGGGCGCATCGACGCGGCCGAGCTGCACGAGATCGAGTCGTCGGCGTGCCCGGGCGCCGGCGCCTGCGGCGGCCAGTACACGGCGAACACGATGTCGATGGCGCTCGACTTCCTCGGCATCAGCCCGGCCGGCCTGAACGGCATCCCGGCGCTCAACCGGGGCAAGGGCAACGCCGCCGAGGAGTGCGGCCGCCTCGCCATGAAGCTCGTGCGCGAGGACATCCGCCCCTCGCACATCATCACCCGCGAGGCGATCGAGAACGCGGCCGCCTCGGTGGCGGCCGCCGGAGGCTCGACGAACGGCGTCCTGCATCTGCTCGCGATCGCGCACGAGCTCGGGATCCCGTTCTCGATCGACGAGTTCGATTCGATCGCCGCCCGCACGCCGATCGTGGCCAGCCTCAAGCCGGGTGGGCAGTTCGTCGCGACCGACCTCTTCGACGCCGGCGGCGTCGCCCTGGTCGCCCGCGAGCTGCGCAAGCGCGAGCTCGTCCACGCCGGCGCGCGCAACGTCGACGGCCGCACGATGGACGAGATCGCCGACCAGGTGGTCGAGACGCCGGGCCAGCCGGTGGTCGTCCCGATCGAGAAGCCGCTGAAGCCGACGGGCGGCCTGGCGATCCTGCGCGGCAACCTGTCCCCGGACGGCTGCGTCGTCAAGCTGGCCGGCCACGAGCGCCTGACGCACAGCGGCCCCGCCCGCGTATTCGACTGCGAGGAGGACTGCTTCGCCGCCGTCAAGGCGGGGGCGATCCGGCCTGGCGACGTCGTCGTGATCCGCTACGAGGGGCCCGCCGGCGGGCCGGGGATGCGCGAGATGCTGCACGTCACCGCGGCGATCGTCGGCGAGGGCCTGGGCGACCAGGTCGCGCTCATCACGGACGGCCGCTTCTCCGGCGCCACCCACGGGCTGATGGCCGGGCACGTCACGCCCGAGGCGGCTCACGGCGGGCCGATCGCGGCGCTGCGCGAGGGCGACACGATCGAGTTCGACGTCGAGGCCCGCGAGCTGCGCGTGCTGCTCTCCGACGACGAGATCGCCGCCCGCCTGGCCGACTGGACGCCGCCCAAGCCGATGTACGAGCACGGCGTGTTCGCGAAGTACGCGGCGCTCGTCTCGTCCGCGAGCGAGGGCGCCGTCACCCGGCCGTGAGCGGCTGGCGCCTCCAGGGGACGACGCTCGAGGCGTGCAACTGCGAGCCGATCTGCCCCTGCCGGCGCATCGACGGCGTGCCCGGCGGCCGCTCGACGTACGGGGAGTGCATCGGCGCGCTCTCATGGCACGTCGAGGAGGGAACGGTCGGTGACGCCGACCTGGCCGGCCTGGACGTCGTCATGGTGATCCGCTACTCCGACGACGAGCCGCGCTCGCCGTGGCGGTTCGTGCTGCACGTCGACGGCCGCGGCGACGACGCCCAGCGGCAGGCGCTCGAGGACGTGTTCCTGGGCCGGCTCGGCGGGACGCCGGCGGAGCAGTTCCCGTGGGTGTTCAAGCCGAGCGAGGTGCTGGCGGTGCACGCGAGCGACATCGACCTCGACCACACGCGCGGCCGCGGCCGCTTCCGCGCGGGCGGCGCCGTGACGGTCACGATGACGACGCCCTACGAGACCGCGAGCACCGTGTCGTGCATCATCCCCGGCCACGGCCGGGCGGGCCGCGAGGTGGTCGCCGAGCGGCTGGTCGCCGACGACGAGCACTTCTCGTTCGAGTTCACCGGCCGCTGCGGCTTCGAGTCGACGTTCGACTACGCGGGGTAGACGCACCAAAAGGGGTCTGACCCCGCTTGGTGCGTTCAGGCGAAGTTCGACTCGAACACGTCCGTCGCGCCGCCCGTGCAGTGCAGCTTGGCGAACATGAAGCTGTCCGTCGAGGCGTGCTCGAACAGGAACGGGTGGAACATGTCGATGCCCGGGCGCAGCGTGCCGGGCGTGATCATCGGCCCGCCGATCGGGTACACCTCGACGGTCGCGTTCGACCCACAGCGGCTGCCGCTCTCCTCGAAGTACACGGTGCCGAACGGGTTGACCGCGGCGGCCGAGTGCACCTTGTCGCGCGGGTTCGGCACCACCGTCAGCGCCTTCGTCGAGATCTGGTAGAGCCACACGTTGAAGCGCGTGCCGTTCACCGTCTTCGTGAACACCGCCCAGTCGCCGTTCACCTGGCCGGCCTCGAGCTGCGCGATGCGGCCGCGCACCGAGGCGATCGTGCGCGTCTCGCCCGTGTGGACGTTGCGCAGGATCACCTGCTCGCCCGGCGACGAGCCCTGCTCGAGCCGGTGGAACAGCAGCCAGTCGCCCGAGATGGTCGGCTCGTCCTCGAGGGCCGGCGTGTTCACGCCGGCGGGTGGCGCGAACCGCTTCTTCGTCTGCAGGTCGAACATCATGATGCTCGACCTGGCGCCGTGGGTCTGTGTGTAGACGACCGTCGTCCCGTCGATCCCCGTGCCGAGCCCGGCCTGCGTTCCGGCCGGGTTGACCCGGTAGCGGGTGCGGCCGTCGTGCTGCGCGTAGAGGTTGTACAGGTGGGGGTGGCTGCGCGAGTTCTGCACCCAGGCGAAGTAGCCGGGCGCGGCCGACGGCGACTGCTCGTTCACCGGCGGCGGGTTCGTCCGCAGCGGCGTCTGCGTCAGGGGCCTCGCCGCGGCGGCCGCCGGGAGCGCGAGCGCAGCCATGAGCACGGTGACGGAAACGACCAGTCTGCCCACGGCCGTCACGATACCGCCGTGAGCGCGTCCTGTGCGAGAGTCGAAAGCAGCCGCCGCTTCCAGCGCGTCATCTCCAGGCCGGGCAGGCCGGCCAGCGGGTCGGCCGGGTCGAGCAGCCGGGGCAGGTTCGAGACGCCGATCGCCGCCATCCGCACCTGGCCGTCGAAGCGGGCGGCGGCGACGCCGCACAGCGCGAAGCTCCACGCCGCCCGCTCGCCCGCGCGCACGTACGCGCTCGCCTCGGGCGGCCGCGGCACGGTCACGGCGGTGATCAGCTCGCCCTGCCCGAGCGCGATCGTCGAGCGGTCGTCGGCGCTCGCCTTGCGGTAGAGGTCGGCCAGCGGGAACGCCTCGCGCCGGTTCGTGGTGACGACGGCGTCCAGGGCGAGCAGCGCCGCGGCCAGGTCGGACGGCGCCACCGAGATGCAGTCGCCCGGCTCGAGGCCGTGCTTGCGGTGGTCGCCGATCTGGGCGTAGCAGGTGTCGCCGCCGCGCAGCCAGCAGGTCAGGTCGGGATGCCGGAAGTACCAGCACCGCACCGCCTGGCACAGGTTGCCGGCGAGGGTGCCCATCTCGCGCAGCTGCGGCGACGCCACCGCCGCGGCCGCCTCGGCGAGCACGGCGAAGCGCGCGCCGACGTCGGGATCGCGGGCGACGTCGGCGACCCGCGTCGCGGCGCCGATGCGGATGCCCTGGGCGGCCGCGAGGACGCCGGCGGGGACGGCGCCGCGCAGGTCGACCACCTCGTCGGCGGGGCGGATGCCGCGCTGGAGCTGGGGGAGGATGTCCGTGCCGCCGCCCATCGCCCGCGCGCCGGGGGCGGACAGGCGCTCGGCGGCCTCGGCGATCGAGGCCGGCGCGGAGTAGGCGAAGCGCGTCACCCGGCCAGCGCCTCCAGCACCCGCCGGGGCGTGTACGGCGCCTCGCGCAGGCGCACGCCGGTGGCGTGGGCGAACGCGTTTCCGATGGCGGCGGCGGTGGGGATGATGGGCGGCTCGCCGAGCCCCTTGATGCCGAGGCCGAGGTGGGGGTCGGGCGAGTCCACGAACTCGCAGACGATCTCCGGCGTGTCGGCCATCGTCGGCACCTTGTAGTCCTCGAGCCCGGCGTTCACGACCGTCCCGGTGGTCGGGTCGACGACCCGCTCCTCGGTGAGCGCGAAGCCGATCGCCTGGAGGACACCGCCCGTGACCTGGCTGATCGCCCCCATCGGGTTGATGATGCGGCCGACGTCGTGCACCGCCCAGATCCGCTCGACCGTGATCGCGCCGGTCAGCGTGTCGACCGCGATCTGCGCGACCTGGCAGCCGAACGTGTGTATGCGCATGCCGTCGGGGTTCGGGCCGCGGGAGCCGTGGCCGACGAGCGAGGAGTTGCCGAGCTTCGACGTGATCTCGGTGATCTCGTGGCGCAGCGTGCCGTCGCGGGAGCCGACGTGCCCGCCGGCCAGCACGAGGTCGGACGCGGCGATCTCGAACATGTCCGCCGCCAGGTCGAGCAGCTGCGTGCGCACCTCGTGCGCGGCCGTGCGCACGGCCGGGGCGACGGACGCGAGCGTCATCGACCCGCCCGACGTCGGCCCGTAGCCCGACCGGGCGGTGTCGCCGGCCTGCACGCGCACCGCCGCGACCGGCACGCCCAGCGCCTCGGCCACGATCACCGCGCTCGCGGTCATCGTGCCGGTGCCGATGTCCTGGAAGCCGCAGACGAGCGTCGGCCGGGCGGTCTTGCCGAGGCGCACGGTGGCATGCGCCGGCGGCCCGCCGCCGCCCCACCAGATCTGGCTCGCGAGGCCCATGCCGCGGCGCACGCGGCCGTCCGAGCGCAGCTCGTCGCGGCCGGCCCAGCCTGCCAGCTCCGCCGCCCGCCGGTGACACGCCTCGAGGTGCTTCGACGTGTACGGGTGGCCGCTGCTCTGCTCGAGGGTCGCCTCGTTGCGCAGGCGGATCTGGAGCGGGTCGATACCGAGCTCCTCGGCGAGCTCGTCGAGCGCCTGCTCGAACCCGAACGTCCCCTCCATCACGCCCGGGGCGCGGAAGGCGTTCGAGAAGCCGAGGTTCAGCTTCACCGGCAGCACCATCGAGCGCACGTTGGCGCACTCGTAGAGCGTCTCGGACGGGTTCAGGACGGGGAAGACCCAGCCGTGCTGGCCGACGCCGATCACCGCCGACCCCTCGATCCCGAGCAGCGTCCCCCGGGCGTCGGCGCCGATCCGGTAGGTCTGCACGGTGGGGGCGCGGTAGCCGACGGTCGTGTGCTCGTCGCGGCGGGTGTAGACCAGACGCACGGGCCGGCCGCTGCGGCGTGCCAGCTCGGCGGCCAGGTATCCCTCCGGCCCGGACCCCTGCTTGCCGCCGAAGCCGCCGCCCATGTACTCGCAGACGACGCGCACGTCGTCCGGCTCGAGGCCGTAGGCCCGGGCCAGCTCGTCGCGGGCGGCGAAGATGCCCTGCGTCGACGACCACACGGTCAGCGTGCCGGACTCCCACATCGCGACGGCGCAGTGGGGCTCGAGCGGGTTCTGCATCTGCGCGGGCGTGCGGTACTCCCGCTCGAGGATCGCCGCGGCGCCGGCGAGCGCGGCGTCGACGTCACCGCGCGACGTCTCGGCCGGGTCCTGGGTGAAGTCCTGGCGGGCGAGGCCCTCGTCGAGGTCGACGACGAACGCGAGCGGCTCCCACTCCGGCGCGAGCGCCTCGAGCGCCCGCTCGGCCTGGTCGGGCGTGTCGGCGGCGACCGCGGCGACGGCGGCGCCGGCATAGGCGGGCGCGTCGGTCAGCACCGGCCGGCCGTCGCGGTCGGGCAGGTCGCCGGGGCCGATCACGGCGCGGACGCCCGGAAGCGCCTCGGCGGCGGCCCGGTCGAGCGAGCCGACGCGGGCGTTCGCGTGGGGGCTCCGCAGCACCGCGGCGTGCACCATTCCGGTGAGCTCGATGTCGGAGATGAACCGGGCGCGTCCGGTGACGCGCGCGGCCGCCGAGACGCGCACGTGCGGCCGGCCGACGACGGCGAGCTCCTCGTCCTCCCCGTACTCGGGCGTCGTGTCGTCCTCGACGAGCGTCCAGCGCTCCTCGTAGCGCCCCTCCATCTCGACCTGGGTCTTGACCAGCCGTGCCATCTAGCCCTCACCGGCCGCCTTCGCGACGGCCCGCTCGATCGCCGGATAGGCGCCGCAGCGGCACAGGTTGCCGCTCATGCCCGCCCGGATCTCGGCGCTGCTCGGGTGTGGGTTCGCGCGCAGCAGCGCGACGGCCGAGAGCAGCTGGCCGGGGGTGCAGAAGCCGCACTGGAACGCGTCCTCGGCGGTGAACGTGGCCTGGAGCCGGCCGAGCAGCTCGTCAGCGCCCTCGACGGTGCGCACGTCGGCCCCGTCGCATGCCACCGCGAGCGTCAGGCAGGAGAGCACTGCGCGCCCGTCGACGAGGACGGTGCAGCTGCCGCACGTGCCCTCACCGCACGCGACCTTCGTGCCGGTGAGCGCGGCATCGGTGCGGATGACGTCGGCGAGGGGGCGGTGCGGCTCCACGTCCAGCTCATGGCGCTGGTCGTTGATGGTCAGCCGCAGTTGCATCTCAGGCTACGGTACCAATTTTGTCCCTGCCCTCGACATCCACCGCGCGGCGGGCGCCGCTGGAGCTGGCCTTCGTCCCGCGAGGGGTCGAGGAGCCGGTGCTCGGGCTTTACTCGTTCTCGCCGCTCACGCCGGGGGGCTGGGTCGACCTGCTGGACGACCTCGGGCTGCCGCCGACGCTGCGGCGGCTGAACCAGACGGTGTCGATCGGCGGGCGGCGGCGGTCGGTGGAGATGCGCTGCCTGGCGTCGCTCCCGGGGCTGGCCTACCTGCTCACCGACCGGGACGGGCCGACGAGCGCGTCGGTGCGGGCGTGGCGGCTGGCGGCGCGGGTGGTGGAGGCGGCCGTGCTCGGCGGCGGCACCGTCCCCGACCTGAGCCGGTTCGCGGCCGCCTTCCCCGAGGCCGGCCACGCGGTCGTCGACGAGCTGGGGGAGGACGAGGAGCCGGCGCCGCTCGCCCCCGAGGCGGCCGTGGCCGGGTTCGTCGACTCGAGCATGCACGCCCTGGCGGCGGCCGTCCGCGAGCCGAAGATCCTGCGCTCCGGCGAGATCCAGGTGTCCGGAGTCGACCTGAGCGTCCTGCAGCCGCTCCTGCGGGCCGTCGCCCCCGACCTGGGGATGGCGGCGCCGGTCGTGCGCCTGCGCGACTCGCTGGCGCCGCTGCAGCTGCGTCTCGAGCTGCCCGTGGACGCCGCGGGCGGGTGGCCGCTGACCGTGACGCCGGACGATCCCGCGCTCTGGCGCCGCGCCGCCCACGTGTTCGCGCCGCTCGGGCGCGTCGCCGACGGCGTCGTGCTGCTCGCTGAGGACGCGGTCGTCGAGCTGCGCCTGGCCACCTCGGCACTCGAGTTCGCGGGCGCCCGGGTCGAGCTGCCGCCCGAGGTCTCGGAGGAGCGCGACCTCGACTTCGACGACGCCCGCCTCGAGCTGGCCGGCGGGCCGCTCCAGCTCGACGGGGTCGTCCGCTACGACCTCAAGGCGTCGCTCGGCGGCCACGAGATCACCGTCGAGGAGCTGCGCGCGCTGGCCGCCGCCACCCAGCCGCTCGTGCGCCTCGGCGGCGAGTGGCGGGCGCTCAACCCCAAGGCGCTCGCGCGCGCCCGCGCGTTGGCGGCCTCGGCGCTGCACAGCCCGGGGATGCCGGCGATGACGGCGCTCGGTGCCGCCCTGGCGGGGTCGACGGACGTGCGCGGCGTCGTCATGGGCGTCGTCGAGTCCGACGGCGATCTGGCCGGCCTGGCGGCGCAGCTGCGCGACCCGGCCCTGCGCCGGCCGATGGAGCCGCCGCTCGGGTTCGACGGCCTCCTGCGGCCGTACCAGAAGGCGGGGCTGGGCTGGCTCGTGCGCATGCGCGAGCTCGGCCTGGGGACGCTGCTCGCCGACGACATGGGCCTCGGCAAGACCGTCCAGCTGATCGCCTACCTGCTCGACCACCGCGACGAGGACGAGCGGGCGGCGCTGATCGTGTGCCCGACGTCCGTGCTCGGCAACTGGCAGCGGGAGCTGCACCGGTTCGCCCCCGGCCTGCGCACGCTGATCCACCACGGCCCCGACCGCACGTCGAAGGCGGCCGACCTCGAGGGCTGGGACGTCGTGCTCACCTCCTATGCGCTCCTGCCTCGCGACCGCCGCCTCCTGTCGTCGCTGGAATGGCGGATGCTCGCGCTCGACGAGGCCCAGGCGGTGAAGAACCCGCTCACCCGGGCGGCACAGACGGCCCGCGCCATCACGGCGGGCCACCGGGTCGCCCTCACCGGCACGCCGGTCGAGAACCGGCTCGACGACCTGTGGTCGATCATGCACATCCTGAACCCCGGCCTGCTGGGCACGCGCACCGGCTTCCGGCGCCTGTTCGCGAACGCCATCGAGCGCCGCGGCGACGGCCGCGCCGAGGACGCCCTGCGGCGGATGACCGGGCCGTTCCTGCTGCGGCGGCGCAAGACCGACCCGGCGGTGCTGCCCGACCTGCCGCCGCGCCAGGACTCGACCGAGTTCTGCACGCTCACGGTCGAGCAGGCGGCGCTCTACCAGGCCACCATCGACGCGATGATGGGACGCGTCCGCGGCCTCTCCGGGATCGAGCGGCGCGGCAACGTGCTGGCACTGATCACGCGCCTCAAGCAGGTGTGCAACCACCCGGTGCACGCGCTCGGCCGCCATGGCGCGCTGGCCGACCGCTCGGGCAAGCTCGACCGGCTCACCGAGATGCTGGCCGAGGTCGTGGCCGAGGGCGACAGCGCCCTCGTCTTCACCCAGTACGCCGTGATGGGGCGGCTGCTCGCCGAGCATCTGGGCAAGGAGGTGAACGGCGGTCTGCTCTACCTGGACGGCTCGACGCCGCGCACGGCCCGGGAGCGCATCGTCGACACCTTCCAGTCTCCGGACGGCGAGCCGCGCGTGCTCGTCATGTCGCTGCGTGCCGGCGGGCTCGGGCTCAACCTGACCAACGCGAGCCACGTGTTCCACTTCGACCGCTGGTGGAACCCGGCCGTCGAGGATCAGGCCTCCGATCGCGCCCACCGCATCGGCCAGACCCGGGTCGTGCAGGTGCATCGGCTCGTCTGCGCCGGCACGATCGAGGAGCGCATCGACCAGCTGATCGCGGGCAAGCGCGACCTCGCGACGCGGATCGTCGACCGTGGCGTCGAGACGGTGCTCTCCGATCTCGACGACGACGAGCTGGCGGCGCTCGTCGCCCTCGGCGAGTAGCCCCGACGAGCCCGAAGCCTCCTTCCAGCGTCCCCCAATTCGGGTGATGGAGCCGTTTGCGGCCCGGGTCGATGTTCAGAGGTACGAACGCGTACCCCCCGGGTGTCGGACCAGAGGAGGCCGGCACCGCGCGCGCAACCTTTCCAGGGAGGCAGTCACGTGGCGCCCACCCAGCCTGAGCAGCGAGATCCGTGCCCTGATGCACCCGCGGCGGGCCGTCGCCTGCGCGCCGTCGCCCGCACGTCCGGCCAGACCTTGCCGCTCGTCGTGGTCTTCATGTTCTCGATCCTGGTGTTCGCCGGTCTCGTGATCGACTTCGGCAACGCCTACCGCGTCCAGAAGGCGCTCCAGGCGTCGGCCGACGCCTCGGCCGCCGCCGGCGCCGGCCAGCTGACGATGGTGTACCCGCCGGTCGTCGCCAACGCGACCTCCGCTGCGCAGAAGTACGGCTCGCAGCCGGGCGGCTCGAACCCGATCAACGGCGTCCCGGCCGGCAACGTCAGCCAGAACGTCAGCGTCACCTGCGCCCAGCAGGCCGGCTACAACTGCACGAACGGCTACCCGAACACCGTCACGGTCGACGAGACGGCGAACGTACCGACATACCTCCTGAAGCTGCTCGGCTTCAGCACGATCACGCTCAAGGCGCATGCGCAGGCGTGCTCGCCGTGCGGCGGCGTGCCGCTGGACGTCATGGTGGTGCTCGACCGCACCGGGTCGATGTCCGCGAACAGCAAGCTGACGCAGGCCAAGGCGGGCGTCAACGCCTTCATGAAGACCATGGACCCGACCCTCGACAACGTCGGCCTGGCGGTGCTGCCGCCGGCGCCGAGCACAGGTCAGGCCTGCACGGACGTCACGTCGTACTTCAACGGCACGAAGCGATACCCCGACGGGTCCCAGCAGTACGCGGGCAGCGGCGGTACCTACAGCCTGAGCAACGCGGCCTACGTGCTCGTGCCGCTCTCGAACACCTACGCGACCAGCACCGGCAACCTGAACGCGTCGTCGCCGTTCATGTCGACGCTCAACTGCGTGAAGGCGGGCGGCGGTACGGCGTATGCCGAGGCCATCGACGCCGCCTACCAGGAGCTCGTCAACCATGGGCGCGCCGGCACGCAGAAGGTGATGGTGGTGCTGTCGGACGGCGCCGCCAACGACGGCCCGACGTTCCTGGCCTCCACCTCGCCGTACCGCACCAACCCCTGCGGCCAGGGCGTGACCAGCGCGGGCGTCGCCAAGGCCGCCAAGGTGCTCGTCTACTCGATCGCGTACACGGCGAACGGCGACGAGTGCGATGCGGCTATCGGCGCCAAGATCGGCAGCACGACCGTCCAGTGGTACGGCAGCTCCAACTGGGGCACGCCGGAGTCGCCGGCCATGCCCGCCGAGACGGCGCTGCAGAAGATCGCGAGCCCGGGCACGCAGTACTTCTACGACCTGCCGAATCCGACGTCGCTGACCGGCATCTTCCAGCAGATCGCGTCGGACATCACCGCCGGTCAGTCGCGGATCGTCCAGTAGTCCTACACCGGGTGCGGGTGGCCGCTGCGGCGGCCACCCGCGCCAGATAGGGTTCCGGCCGATGATGGACGCGGTCGAGCTCCTGCAGCGTCTGGTCGAGCTCGAGAGCCCGACCGGCGACCGCGAGCGGATGGGCCACATCGGCCGTTTCATCGCGGCCGAGCTCGAGTCCCTCGGCGCGCGCATCGAGCCGCGCGACCCGCACCTGATCGCCCGCCTGGGGCCCGACGACGGCCCGGCGGTCGTGCTCATGGCGCACATGGACACCGTCTGGCCGGCGGGCACGCTGCCGAAGATGCCCTTCCGCGTGCAGGACGGCTACGCGTACGGGCCGGGCGCGCTCGACATGAAGGCCGGCATCGTGACCGGCCTCGAGGCGCTGCGGCGGCTGGGCGAGCTGCGCCGGCCCGTGCACTTCCTGGTCACGGCCGACGAGGAGATCGGCAGCCCCAGCGGCCGCCCGCTCGTCGAGGAGCTCGCCACCGGTGCTCGCGCCGCGCTCGTGCTCGAGCCCCCGGTCAAGGACGGGACGATCACGACCACCCGCTCGGGCCTGGCTCGCTACCAGCTCCGCATCCGCGGCCGCGCCGCCCACGCCGGCAACGGGTCCCGCGCCGGCATCTCGGCGGTCGACGAGCTCGCCCACCAGATCATGGCCGTGCACCGCATGGCCGATCCGGCCGCCGGCATCCGCACGAACGTCGGCCAGGTGGGCGGCGGCACGGGCGACAACGTCGTCGCCGGCGAGGCCTGGGCGCGGATCGACGCCCGCGCCTGGACCGCGGAAGGCCAGCGCACGCTGGAGCAGGCGATCCGCGGCCTGCGGCCGCACCTCGACGGCGCGGTCATCGAGGTCAGCGGCGGCGTGACGCGGCCGCCGATGGTGCAGACGGCCGGCGCGGCCGAGCTCGTGCGGTCGGCCATCGCGATCGCGCAGGACAACGGGGTGAGCCTGGCCGAGAACGCCTCGCCGGGCGGCTCGGACGGGAATTTCGCGGCCGCCGTCGGCACGCCGGTGATCGACGGTCTCGGCCCGACCGGATCCGGCGCCCACGCCGTCGACGAACGGGTCTCGCTCGAGTCGCTCGGGGAGCGGATCTCGCTGCTTTCGGCGCTGCTCGTCTCGCTGTAAGGTTGAGAGGATTCGCCGCCGGAGCGGCGAACAAGGGCAGGTTTTCGTTCCGTTGTCTTTCCAAGGAGTGTGACTATGGACTGGTCGCAGGTTTCGCGCAGCCAGTGGATCGTGGTCGCCGGCACGGTCGCCACGCTGATCGGGGCGCTGTTCCTCGACTGGTACTCGATCACGGTGAGCCTCGGCTCGCTCGGCCACATCTCGGCCAGCACGGGAGCGTGGGATGCGAACGCGCTCGGCAAGCTCGCGGTGATCGGCTCGCTCGTGATGCTCGCGGGCGCGATCCTCATGTTCATCCCCAACACCCTGCAGCTGCCGATCCCGCTGCCGCAGGCACTGCTCATCGCGGCCGCGTTCACGGCCCTCATGGTCATCTTCGAGTTCATCGACCATCACAGCCACACTGCGCTCGGCCTGTGGCTGACGCTGATCGGCTCGCTCGTCGCCGGCTACGGCGCCTTCGAGATGGGCGGGCGCATCAGCGTGCCGTCCGGCTCCTCTTCGTAGAGCGGGAGGGGGCCAGGCCCCGACTTCGGGGCCTGGCCCGGTCTACCGGCCGGCCTACACCGCCTTGACGGCGGCGACCAGGCCGGTGACCGACGCCTTGGCGTCGCCGAAGAGCATCGAGGTCTTCGGGTCGAAGAAGAGCTCGTTCTCGATGCCCGCAAAGCCGGTGTTCATGCTGCGCTTGAGCACGACGACGGCCGACGACTCGTTCACGTTCAGGATCGGCATGCCGTAGATCGGGCTGCCCGGCGTGTTCTGCGCGGCCGGGTTCACGACGTCGTTCGCGCCGATCACGAGCGAGACGTCGGTGCGCGGGAACTCCGGGTTGATGTCGTCCATCTCGAACAGCTGCGGATACGGCACGTCGGCCTCGGCCAGGAGCACGTTCATGTGCCCCGGCATGCGTCCGGCGACCGGGTGGATCGCGTAGCGGACGTCGACGCCGCGGCGCTCGAGCTGGTCGGCCAGCTCGCGCACGTTGTGCTGCGCCTGGGCGACGGCGAGGCCGTAGCCCGGCACGATCACGACCCGCCTCGCGTAGGCCAGCATCACGGCGACGTCCTCGGCGGTCGTCGCCCGCACCTGGCCGTCGACCCCGCCCGGGCCGACCGCGGCGACGCCGCCGGAGCCGGTGCCGAACGCGCCGAAGACCACGTTCGTGATGGTGCGGTTCATCGCCTTGCCCATCATCTGCGTGAGCAGCGTGCCCGAGGCGCCGACGAGCGTCCCCGAGATGATCAGGACGTTGTTCGAGAGCGCGAAGCCGGTCGAGGCGGTGGCGAGGCCGGTGAACGCGTTCAGGAGCGAGATCACGACCGGCATGTCGGCACCGCCGATCGCCATCACCATCTGGATGCCGAGCACGAACGCGATCGCCATCGTCACGACGAGCAGCGTCTGGCTCTCGTGGCCCGTCCCCAGGATCACACACAGGACGAGCACCGCCGCCACGAGCGCGCCGGTGACGATGCGCTGGCCGGGGACGACCACCGGCGATCCGGAGATCATCTCCTGGAGCTTGCCGAACGCGATCATCGAGCCGGAGAAGCTGATGGAGCCGACGGCCGCCGAGAACAGGATCGAGACGATGATCTTGGTCTCGACGTGGCCGGGCAGCCCGACCGTATCGTGGTAGTCGGCCAGCGCCACAAGGGCCGCCGCGCCCCCGCCGAAGCCATTGAAGAGCGCCACCATCTGCGGCATCGCGGTCATCTTCACCTTGCGGGCGCCGATCGCCCCGCCGACGCCGCCGATGACCGCGCCAAGCGCGATCCACTGGTACGAGAGCACACGCTCGTCGAACAGCGTGGCCACGATGGCGAAGGCCATGCCGATGGCCGCGAGCTGGTTGCCGGAGCGGGCCGTGGCCGGGGACGAGAGCCGCCGCAGGCCGATGATGAAGAGGATCGCGCAGACCAGGTACGCCGCGCCGATCGCGTCAGCGCGGCTCAACCGGTGTCTCCGCCCTTCTCGGCCGCATCCGCCTCGGGCCGCTTGCGGAACATCTCGAGCATCCGGTCGGTGACAAGGAAACCGCCGACGACGTTCGACGCGCCGAACGCGACGGCGATCGTGCCGACCACGGTCGTCAGGGTGCCGTGGTGCGAGCCGGCCACCAGGATGGCGCCGACGATCACGACGCCGTGGATGGCGTTCGTGCCGCTCATGAGCGGCGTGTGCAGCATCGTCGGCACCTTCGAGATCACTTCGATCCCGAGGAAGATCGCGAGCACGAGGACGGTCAGCTCGGCGACGAGCGTGGCTGTGTGACTCATGCGACCGCCTCGTGCTTTGTGACGCTGGAGCCGGAAATGATCTCGTCGTCCCAGTCGATCACCAGCTCACCGTCGCGCACGAACAGTCCGACGAGCGACGCGACGTTACGCGAGAGCAACTGGCTCGCGTGCGTCGGCATCGTCGAGGGCAGGTTCGTCAGGCCGACGATCGTGACGCCGCTCTCGACGATCTCGCTGCCCGGCTCGGTCAGCTCGCAGTTGCCGCCCGATTCTGCGGCGAGGTCGACGATCACCGATCCGGGGCGCATCGCGCGCACCGCCTCCGCGGTGATCAGCTTCGGCGCGGGCCGTCCGGGGATCGCCGCGGTCGTGATCACGGCGTCAAACGTGGGGATGCGCTTCTGCAGTTCGGCCTGCTGTGCCTCTTGCTGCTCCGGCGTCAGCT